>CALLST010000246.1:0-2716 GCA_938011875.1 uncultured Collinsella sp.
TGCAAACCCCACCTACGCCAACAAAAAGTTGCACAATTAATTTCACATGTCTGTACATAGTTTGTTGGACAAACGCGATTACCAGCACGCCTCGCTGGTCAATTCGGGCTTCAGGAACGTCTCTAATCATCGCTTGCACCCCAATAACCTGCATCAATGTGAACAACATCCCAAAACAACCCCCTTAAGCACGCCAAATGAACGAAATGTTGTCCGATGCAGCCTAAATCAGTTTTGCTACTAGCTAAGATACCTAAGGTTACATGAGTTCAACTGTGCTCGCGGCTCCAGCAAGCCACAAAGCGCAGGGTCGATCAGCATCCGACCGTAACGGCGGTGTTAGATATACCAAGAGCTCCAATATTGATTGCCATGCGCGATTTTACAATTGCTATGCGGCTATTTATAAGTTCGTTTTAGGCAGTTTAATAAGTTGCTACGGCAAATCACAGCAGTTCTTCAGCTGGCTGCGTGCGGTCCAGTTTTGTTCCCGCTTGACTGGTTCGCACGCAGCCAGCTGGAGTCGCGGTCATTTTGCGATACACGTCCGCGTCTCTAGCAACTGCACTTATACATACCGTTCACGGTGGGGCAGAGCCACGTGCTTGTCTAACTGGGCTCAGGGTTTGAATATGGAGCGCCTTCGCGCACAAGCGCCCTGGCGAAGCCATACACAAACCCTGTGAGCCACACGTAAGACAGCAAGGGGGTGGTGCTCGTGTGGTATGTGATTCAGGTCATTAACGGTCGCGAAGACGTAATGCGCGAGCGCATCGAGCGCATGGTGCCGGCTGGCGCCATGCAGGAGGTCTTTTATCCCCAATATCAAACCGAGATCAAGGTTCACGGCGAATGGGTCAATACGACCAAGCCGCTCTATCCCGGTTATCTTATTTGCGACACGGCAGATCCTCGCACCGTGCAACAGTATCTGCTGCGCATGGACGATTTTGCCCGGGTGTTATCTCAGGACGGTCAGTTTGTGCCGCTGGCAAAAGAAGAGGTCCAGCTTATTGGTAGCTTTACGCACAGGGGAGACCGCGTAGTGCCCATGAGCGAGGCCCTAAAAGACGGTGACCAAGTCGTAGTGACGGCTGGTCCGCTGCTGGGCCACGAGGGCCTCATTAAAACTATTAATAGACGCAAGAGCACTGCTTTTTTGGAGCTCAACCTGTGCGGCCGACGCGTAACCACGCGCGTTGGTCTTGCTGTGCTTTCAAACGAGCAGCGCGTCATGCGGAATCTCAAAAAGGCGATTGTCTAGCTGCAAGCGGTCGCTACACAGAACAGGGAGGATCTCCGACCTGGGGACGAAGTATTGGAAGAGAACGTGTCGGAAAAAACTCAATATGCAACGGATGTGCCAGCGGGTGCAGCGTTGATTGCTCAGGCTATGGACCGGCGTGAGGGAGACGGCCGCTACAAGGCCATGCAATCCATCATGGACTGGGATCGCTCGCGCTTGGCCTACCGGGCCGTCAAGCGCGCCTTCGACATCGTGTTCAGCGGTGCCGTGCTCGTTTTCATCGCTATCCCCAGCCTCGTGCTCGCCGCTGCCATCCGCCTGGAGAGCGAGGGCAACCCCTTCTACAGCCAGATCCGCGTGGGTCAGACCCACCGCGACGGCAGCCTGTCCACCTTCCGCATGTGGAAGTTCCGCTCCATGTACAGGGACGCCGACGACCGACTCGCCGAGCTCAGGGAGCAAAACGAGATCGCCGGCGCCATGTTCAAGATGAAGGAGGATCCCCGCGTCACCAAGATCGGGAAGTTCATCCGCAAGCACTCTATCGACGAGTTCCCACAGTTTCTGAATGTGTTTCTGGGCCAGATGAGCGTCGTTGGGCCCCGTCCGCCGCTGCCTAACGAGGTCGCGGAGTACACCGAGTACGACCTGCAGAGGCTAGCAGTGAAGCCAGGTATCACGGGACTCTGGCAGGTTACGGAGCGCAATTCCACCGGTTTCGACGGCATGGTCCGCCGGGACCTCGAGTACATAGGCAAGCGCGGAATCGTCATGGATCTCAAGATCGTCCTCCTCACGGTTCTGGAGGTCTTCAACGGGAGCGATGCGTACTAATGCCTAAATTTAATACCCGATTCGAATCGGAGAAGAAAATGAAGATTGCCGTCGCCGGAACTGGCTACGTCGGACTGTCCCTCGCCGTCCTGTTATCGCAGCACAACGAGGTCCACGCGCTGGACATCGTGCCCGAGAAGGTCGAGAAGATCAACAGCTACGTATCGCCCATCCAGGACGACGAGATCGAGCGCTTTCTGGCGGAGGCCGAGGCGGGGGAGCGCCAGCTCGACTTGCACGCCACCGTCGACGTGGTCGAGGCCTACGCTGGCGCCGACTTCGCCGTCATCGCCACGCCCCCCAACTACGACAGCGACAGGAACTTCTTCGACACGAGCTCCGTGGAGGCCGCCATCGCCGCCGTGCGCTCGGTGAACCCGGACGCCTGGATTGTCATCAAGTCGACCATCCCCGTCGGCTACACCGCGGGCCTGCGCGAGAGGCTGGGCGACAGCAAGATCTTCTTCAGCCCGGAGTTCCTGCGCGAGAGCAGGGCGCTCTACGACAACCTGCACCCCAGCCGCATCGTGGTGGGCGCGCCCGAGGGCGACCCGGGGGCCAGCGCCGCCGCCGAGCGCTTCGCGGCGCTGCTCGCGGAGGGCGCTGCTCCCTCCGAGCGCGCCCGCCGTAACGAGG
>CALLST010000247.1:0-2937 GCA_938011875.1 uncultured Collinsella sp.
AAACCTCCCATTTCCCGATGTCCAAGAAATGGGAGGCAGTTCACAGGCACCTTCGTGGTGGTTTGGCGGTTACGTAGCGGAAAAATGTCCGCTTGGATAAACCTAGGCGCGGTGCCAGTCGGTCAGGCAGGCATCGAGGGAGGCGATGAGCGCATCCTTGTCCATGTGACGGCCGATGATGCACAGGCTCGTCATGCGGTCGCCCGTCTCGTCGTCCCAAATTTGCATGATCTCGGGGTTCTCGTCGATGATCTTCTGCTTCTCGCCCTCGGGCGCGGAGTCAACGAACAGGCCGTTCTCCATCAGGCGCATCTGGTGGCCGGCCTGCTCAAACATGTAGCACATGTCCGGATCGCCGGTCTGCCACAGCGGACCCTTGACGCGGATGACCTCGTCGGGCCACTCCTGCTCAACAAAATCAGTGAACTTCTGCAGGTCAAACGGCTTGCGGCGCGAGTACACAAAGGTCTCGATGTCGTACTCGAGCACCTCGGGGTCGTCGTGCTCCTCGGGATGCTCCATGGCCTCGATCCAGGCGGCGGAGTTGTAGGCGCGCATAAAGTCGAAGCGGTCGGTGTCGAGCAGCTCCTCCATGGGGACCTCGCCGTTTTGGGCCTCGACGCTCACGGCGTCTATCTGCAGGCTGCGCACGATGGCCTTAAGCTCGGCGATCTGCTCAGGGCTCACGGTATCGGTCTTGTTGAGGATCAGCGTGGAGCAGAACTCGATCTGCTGGATGAGCAGACTCTCGATGTCGTCCTCGTCGATATCCTCTGCCAGCAGGTCGCGACCGCCGTTGAACTCGTCGTACATGCGGGCGCAGTCGACCACGGCCACGATGTTGTCGAGCGCGAGCTTGGGCTCGCCTCCCACCTTGGCCTCGTCGCAGAAGCTCGAGATGGTGTAGGCGATGGGGATGGGCTCGCAAATGCCCGAGGAATCGGCGATGCCCTGCAGCTGGTTGGCCAGGTCGTCCGAAAGCGTGCAGCAGATGCAGCCGTTGGTGAGCGGGATGAGGTCATCGGTCTCGGAAAGGCCGCCGTCGGCGATAAGGCTGGCGTCGACGTTGATCTCGCCGATATCGTTGACGATCACGGCGGCGCGGATGCCGCCGTCGTTAGCGAGGATGTGGTTGAGCAGCGTGGTCTTGCCGGCACCGAGGTATCCGGTAAGCATGATGATCTTCACGGGTTTGTTGGGCATGTGCCCTCCTTTGTTAGACATGGCTTACAGTTGAATCTTATGCCAAACGCCTGCTCTTATACCCACGCGCCGGCAAATAACACAAGCTACTCCCAGGCTCCCCATACATCGGGGCAATAACCGACGGTGGCCTTTTTGCCGTTGCGCACGATGGGCTCGGCTAGAACCTGCTGGTTCTCGAGCAGCTTGTCGAAGCGCTGACTGGGGGTGAGATGCTGAATGAGCGCGAGCGTCTCCTCGTCCTTGGCCTTGGGGTTGAGCAGCTTGTCGATGCCGCCGACCGCCTGCATCACGCTCGTGAGCTCGCCCTTGCTCATCTCCTTTTCCTTAAGGTCGATAAACTGCACCTTAATGCGGCGCTCTTTAAAATAACGCTGTGCCTTCTTGGTATCGAAGGACTTCTTGGTGCCGAAGATTTGCACGTTCATAGTATGTTCCGCCGTTCTACCTGATGAAGTTGGTCGTTGCTCGATCTGCCTCGGGTGCGTTGATACCGGCGGCCTGTCCGGCCTCGATGCAACGTAGAAGCCAAGCCATGTTCTTACCTATGTTTCGCATGGTGGCAAGGCCCTCGGCATCCCCATCGGCGTCGCCGGGCACGCGGCCAAACACGTTGTTCCAGTAGGTGGAAGCAACTACGGGCATCTGCTTAATGGTGAAGTACTTGTTGAGCACATCGAAGGTGGTCGACGTGCCGCCGCGACGGGCGACGGCGACCGCGGCGCCGGGTTTGTGCTCAAAGGCATGCCCGCCGGCATAGAATGCGCGGTCGAGAGCCGAGAGGATGCGTCCGCTGGGATGCGCATAGTAGACGGGCGAGCCAAAGACAAAGCCGTCTGCCTGCTCGGCGGCAGCGATGAGCTCGTTCACCACGTCATCGTCAAAGGTGCAGCGACCGCCAAGCTTGCCGCACTGACCGCAGCCGATGCAGTCGCGAATGGGCTTGGCGCCCAGCTGAAACACCTCGGTATCAATGCCTTCCGCATTGAGTTGCTCGGCGATCTCGGCGAGTGCGCGGGCGGTGTTGCCGTTTGCCTTGGGGCTGCCATTGACCAAAAGAACCTTCATCACAAACTCCCTCTGCTGTTGGTGACTTCTGCAGAGGATTATCGCACGATGGGGGAGGCGGTGCGGGCGCGGTGCTAATCCAGTTTGGTACCTGGAACCTGCACGGCTTTACCGAGCAACGCTTTGAGCTCGTTCAAAATGGAAACGGGCTGTCGGTCAACGCTGTTCAGATGGAGCGTGGCCACGCGAATGGGCGGCTGATATTCAAGCGAGCCGATGAGCACGGGAGAACCCAGGAATCGTTCGATTTCGTTTGCGAGCTCGTCGATTGCCTCGGGGCCGAGCTCATCGAAAAGCGCCACGAACATTGGTCCCGTCGAGCGGAACAGGCGACCCTTGCCGCGCGAACAATCCATGAGGCAGGCAGCGCTTTCTGCCAAAACACGGTCGCCCGCATCAAAGCCAAAGCGGGCATTGACCTCAGCGATATCGTCGACCTTAATGGCAATAAAGCCTGCCTCGCGCGCCACGCGGCGCATCTCTCCAATAGCGTTGACCAGCGCGTGGACATCGCCCAGGCCCGTTACCGAGTCGGTCGTATCTGCCAAGCTTCGGTTGATGATAATGCCCACATACATGCTGGGCTCGGTATCGGTGCCGTCCAAACGGTAGCCCGTGCAGTCGCAAAGCACGTATTTTCCGGTGGCATCCATTACGCGATACTGC
>CALLST010000248.1:0-1782 GCA_938011875.1 uncultured Collinsella sp.
CGCATACTGGTAGTTGATGACGAAAAGGCCATCGCCGACTTGGTTGGCATCTACCTTACAAAAGAGGGCTTTGATGTCCAGATTGCCTATAGCGGGGCCGATGCCGCCAAGGCAATCTTGGAGCAGGAGTTCGATCTGGCGCTGCTGGATGTCATGCTGCCCGATATCGATGGGTTTGAGCTGCTGCGTACGATCCGTTCCAGCCATACCTATCCCGTGATCATGCTGACGGCGCGCGATGCCCAGCAAGACAAGATCGGGGGCCTTTCGCTTGGCGCGGACGATTACGTGGTCAAGCCGTTCCGCCCGCTGGAGCTCATCGCGCGCGTTCATGCTCAGTTGCGCCGCTACACCAGCTACGGCAGCCGCGCGCAGGCGACCGAGTCGCCGACCCTCCAGCTCGACGGCCTCGAGATCAACCGTGACGCTCGTTCCGTGACGGTGGACGGTGCACCGGTACGCCTCACACCCACCGAGTATTCAATCTTGCTGTATCTGGTCGAGCATCGCGGCAGCGTGGTGGCCGTGGAGGACCTGTTCCGCGCGGTGTGGAACGAGGACTTTATGCCCGGCTCCAACAATACGGTGATGGTGCACATTCGCCACTTGCGCGAAAAAATCGGCGACGACGCACAAAAGCCACGCTTTATCAAAAACGTCTGGGGCGTCGGCTACATCATCGAATAGCGCCTTTGATGGTGGGGAAGTGGATATGACAAAAGACGATAGGCAAGCGTTCGAGGTGCCCGATCGACTCTTTGAATACGTGAGGTCAGTCGTCGACAACCGCGCGCTTGCAACGGTGCTGCTCTTTTTGCTGAGCCTGCTGCTGATTGGCATCGATAACATCGCTGGAATCTTGGCGGTGCTGCTTGTCGGCTTTTTGCTGATCGATCGATTTGAGATCGTGCGCCGCTGCATGGTGATTGGCGGCGCCGCGTGGGCCATGACGTTGGCGATTGGCGCCATGGCGCTCGGCGGCATCGAAGGGCCGGTGCTGTTCGATGCCGGCTTTGTATTCAACATGCTTGGCTTTGTGCTGGCGCTTGCCGCGTGCGTGCTGTTCTTGTGTGGCCGCGCCCTGTACTACCAGGGCTACGAACAGGGCGAGCAGCATGCCGATTGTGTGCTGGCCGCTCGTATTCAAGATCGCCTGATCGATCACCCCGACACCTGGGACAACATCGACGGCGACTTCTTGGAGGTCGAGGGCGCCCTTAACCGCGTGCGTGACCGTGAGCGCAAGGTGCAACAGGCCTTGCGTGACGAGTCGCATCGCAAGGACGATCTGGTCACGTACTTGGCACATGACCTACGCACCCCGCTTGCCAGTGTGGTGGGCTATCTTTCGCTGCTGCAAGAGGCTCCTGAGCTGCCGGTTGAGCAACGTGCGCGCTTTACGGGCGTGGCTCTCGACAAGGCGCACCGGCTCGATGCGCTCATCGAAGAGTTCTTCGATATCACGCGCTTTGACTTCCACGATATCGTGCTCACGCGCGGCTATGTTGATCTGGGGTTGCTGCTGGCTCAGGTGGCTGACGAGTTCTATCCCATCCTCAACGAGCAGCATAAGGAAGCCCAAGTTGATATTCGCGAGGACCTGACGGTGCTCGTGGATGGCGACAAGATGGCTCGCGTGTTCAACAACATCATGAAAAACGCCGTCGCCTATAGCTATGAGGGCTCGACTATCACGATTGAGGCCGGGCGCCAAGACGATGGCGGCGTGCGCGTTCGCTTTATCAATCAGGGCGATCCTATCCCTGCGGCTAAGCTCAAGGT
>CALLST010000249.1:0-1529 GCA_938011875.1 uncultured Collinsella sp.
CACCCAGACCGCGCGAGCTATCTGTATGGTCGATGTGCTGCTGGGCTGCATCGGACACGCCGGCGGTGCCCTCAACCCATCCACGCCGCTTGTGTTGGGCGACCTCGATCCCGCACGCTTTGCGACGCCGTCGATGCCGCGTGAGCCCAAGTTGGGGTCCGAGCGCTATCCGCTCGTCGACCCCGAGCGCGGTCTGTGCACGACCATCGGTCAGTCGATTCTTGCCGGCGATTTGCGTGGGCTCATCGTTTATGCCAGTAACCCCGGTGCGGGCTATGGCAATGCACAGGCTTGGTTGAGTATTTTGCAGCAGCTCGACTTGCTCGTGACGATTGATATTCGCTGGTCCGAGACGGCGCGCGCTTCCGACTTCGTGCTGCCCGATGTGACGTATCTGGAGGCCGACCGCGGCGTGGGTACGGTCGTGGGTCGCAACGACGCGCGCGTGTTCTACCGCAACGCCGTGTTGCCTGTGCAGCATGACGACACACGTCCCGGTCGGGAGATTTTTGCCGGTCTGGCGCAGGCGTGTGGCGTGGGCGAGTACTTCCAGTTTACGTCTGACAATCTGGCGGCTGCCCAGGTGGCGCCTTTTGGGATCGAACTAGACGAGCTCAAGGAGCGCGGCTGGGCCGATACAGGCATGGCGCTGCCGATGCGCACGGGCGAGCCGGTGATTCCCTTGAACGGCAGCAAGATCGCGCTGGCAAGCGACGTATGGGAACGAGCCGGCCTGGGTCGTGTACCCAACTGGATCGCTCCCATGGTTGAGCCCGGCCCAGGAATGTTTCGCCTCATTAGCGGCAACCGTCCCTTTGAGTCGCATACCTCGCGCAGACTCGCGGCCCAAGGTGCCGCCGAGGCGGGTTCCGACTTGGACGCCGTGCAGATGAATGCCGATGTTGCCGCACGCATGGGCATCGCCAATGGCGAGGTCGTGGAACTCGTGAGCGATATGGGCCGCGACCGCGTGCGCGTGGAGACGACGCCGTATCTGCATCCGGCGTGCATCTTCACCTCGGCCACTCCCGGTGGGCGTTCGTTTGGTGCCGATGCCGGTGGCGCTCAAGCCTTGGGCGTGGGCCCGCTCGACCATACGCCGTTGCGTTGGGACCCGTTGACGGGCGCCGCGCTCACCCAGGAAAACGCCGTTCGCGTGGAAAAGATTGTCGCGCGCGGGGATAATGACGAGTAATTGACTCAGCTGATGTATTCGACTGATCCACGTTTCTTTTGAAAGGCCGCACATGAGCGATAGCCAGAACATGTCCGATGAGGTGCGCGCCCGTCTGCGCGCCATTCCTTCCGTCAACGAGCTGCTTGCCGAGTGGCCGGTGGTGAAGGCGACAGGGGAGACCTGCGACGCGGTGGTCCATGCTGCCGTGACGGCTGAGCTCGACGAGGAGCGCGCCGCAATTCGTGCCGGTGCCGCCCCGCGCTCTAAGCGCGACCTGGCTTCGGCCATCGAGTGGCGTGCTCACCGCTCCGCGCTGCCGAGCCTGCGTCCCGCCGTCAACGCTACGGGCGTG
>CALLST010000250.1:0-3360 GCA_938011875.1 uncultured Collinsella sp.
TTGCTCAGGATCTCGTAGGCTGCCTCAATGCGGCGACGAGACTCTGCTCCAGCCTTGCTCGAGGCTGCCTCTTCATCGGACACCTCGGCAAGAAGAATCTTGTTCGGAGTGATAAAGCGACACATCTCATCAATGTGAGCTGCAAAGCTCATGCCAAAGACGGGAGTTCCGTCTTCCTTCTCGTCGAGGATGCCCAGTCGATAGTCGTCGTCCTCGAGCATAGGCTGCGGAAGCCAGATAACCTTGTTGAGGTTGTAGATGCGCTTATACTCGGCCTCTACTTCCTCTTTCGTGAACTCGGGATTACGCTTGCGGCATTCCGTGTCCTCGATTGCGATCAGAGTGCCGTGACCGTCAAACTCGCGGTCGCCGCCCTCCGAAACCATTTCGGAATTGACGATATCGAAGCAACCGAGCGCAACCGCCATGTGAACCGCTGCCTTACGTGCGGACTGGCACTCCGGGGAGTTCTTGTCCCACACGCCGTAATAGGTCCAAGCGGGGTTGACCATATAAGAATGGCCCTTGTCGTCGACCATGATGCTGGGACCGTTGTCGCGGACATAGAAGTTGGAGTCTTCGAACTGCGTGATCTCGATGCGATCGAGATCAACCCCCTCCTCCTTCAGGCGCGAGCAAGCCTCCTCATAGGAGCCGGGGGTACCGCAATTGAGGTTGACCGTAACGTCGCCATACTCGAGCAGAGCCTTGATCACGTCAACGCAGGGCTGGCGGTTATCATAGCCCTCTGCACGGATGTAATCGGGAAGCCATGTCACATAGACGTTGGAGCGCTTCTCGAACTCGCCCGGCATACGATAGTTCTCGTACATGGTTGGTCCTTCCGTCGGGTTTCCCGCGATGCTGTCCGGCCGCGACAATAGCGGGGTTTCACCTGCTATAGTACTACTATACCTACCGTTCGGTAGATAGTTTTGAATAATTGCCGCTCGCCTACTGATACATACCGTTCACCGTATATAGTGGTCATGTTTGGACACGAATTGATGTTCCGTTGCCATCCTTAATAATGTTGGTAGTGCGGAAGTGATTTGCGATGGAGAAATGCAGCGTGAGCACAAGAAAAAAAATATTGGACGCAATGTACGATCTTGTGGCAGAAGTCGGTTATGACAAAGCGTCTATCGGAAAGATTTGCGACTTTGTCGGTATATCCAAGCCGTCGGTGTACTACTACTTTCCCTCTAAAGAGGAGATTTTCACTACGCTCTTGGACAGCATGTTTCCGACCATTGACTATCAGCGCGACTACTCGCTAATAGTCGATAGGGACGGGTTCAAGGCCGCGCTTATCGAGCTCGGCAATTCAGTTATAGGTGGCTATCGAAGCGATGAAAAGCGCCGGCGCGTGCTGGCCGAGGTTAGCGTTCAAGCAAATCGAATTCCTGCAGTTCAGGAACGTCAAGCGACGGCGACCAAACGAACCATGGATGCGCTTAAAGACATCCTTCTTCATGGTGTAGAGATTGGCGCGTTTTCCGATAGCGCCGACGTAATGCTCTACGTACAAATTCTTTATACCGTTCTGGAGGGAGCAAGCAATACGGTCGCTCAAGGTGAGGATATTGATGAAAAAGCGGTTTGGGCGGGAATAGTCGAGCTTATGTTCAAATAAACCAGCCAAGCTGAAGCGCATGTTGGCACCCATGGTGCCTGCGGGCAACCTTTAAAAACGAAAACAGGGGTCGACTCCAGTCTGGCTTGGAGTCAACCCCTGTTGCGTGGCAATCTATGCCGATGCAAATCGGCGCTTATTACTTTTCAGCAGCCTTATTGAGAAAGCCGGAAACGATAGCAAACGCAGCAATCATAAGGTTGCAGGCAATGCAGAAGATAAATACTCCCTGGAATGACCCCGCCATGCCGTAAACCTTCATCATGACCGGCATTCCAAAAGCACCGACGACATAGCCCGCTGAGCAAACGATCGAATAGATCCTTCCAAAATCGCGTGATCCAAAGAGCGAGAGTAGAAGCATCGGCATTGCGGTTCCAACGATGGCGAACATGACATCGTTTACACCAGCTGCAATGATGGAAACGGTCTCATTGCTTCCGCCAATGATAAGAAGCAGGAATGAAAGAATGCTGACACCTGTCCATGCGACCGTTGCTTTAATAGCGCCAAGCTTGTCGCATGTTTTGCCCACGAAGGGATTTAGGAAGATATCGGAGAGTGAAGCTGCCGAGACCATTAAGCTTCCTACGATAGGATTGAAACCGACCTCGCTTGCATAGGTTGGAAACAGCTGGTTCATGCAGCAGGTGAGCTGCGCCACGCAAAGCAAGAGGACACAGAGAATAAAAGACGGCGTTTTCGCGGCATCGCGGAGTGCCATGCCCGAAAGAACATCTTCCTGCTCATCGGCGCTGCAGCTCTCATGGGTTTCGGAGGCGGTCTCTCCGTACGGAAGCATGTTGCGATCAGAGGGGTTAAGGCGAATGATAAATGCGCTTGCAGGCAAAATCATAGCTGCAGAAACGGCCGCAAGCACGATGTATCCCGTACGCCAGCCTTGCTGCTCGATGACCAGCGTAATGACAGGACTCAATAACAGCGTACAGAGAGAATTAACGCCCCAAGCGAGGCCGATGGCAAGACCGGACGATTTGCTGAACCATTGGTCAATGACATCGGACATGCAGACGCCCGTTGTAAACGAAAAGCAGATGCCGATCACTGCGGCGGAGACGGTGAACATCCAGACCTCGGTGTAGAACGCCATTGCGGCGCCGGCGACAATAAGGACGAGTTCAATGCAAATATGCCATGGTTTGCCGATTACTTTTGGAATGAAGCGACTCAAAAGCGGAAGCCCAAGCGCAAGGCCAAGAAGAATCGCGGTGAAATAGAAAGAAAAAGAAGTGTAGTCAAAGCCCAGATCTTCACATACTGGAGCAACGAATGAGCCGGCAATAATGCTATATGTGCCAGTTGTTCCGGCGGACATTAAGCCGAGCGCAATAACGACGACCCAAGCAAATGCGCCGCTTTCACGGAGACAATCTTTTTTGGCTGGTGTGGTGAGAGTCATGGTTGCTCCATTTCTATCGGCAATACATCCTATATGCCTACCGATAGGTATATAAACCAGAAGACTCTTCGTCAAGCATTAAGCGGGGAGAGGGAGTTCTTAACCTGCCGAACGGTAATTAGACCCCGATTTCGCAAGGGTCTCAATGTGACAAAGGGACTGTCCCTTTGTCACATTATTCGGAGCGTAGGGCTTCGACGGGGTCCTTCTTGGATGCGCTGCGAGCAGGCAGCAGGCCGGCAACGACCGTCAGCAGCACCGAAATTACAATGAGCATCAGCGCGTCTTGAACGGGCAGGCTCAT
>CALLST010000251.1:0-4624 GCA_938011875.1 uncultured Collinsella sp.
AGCCCATCTCATCGACCCGTCCAACCACTTCGAAGTCACCGGCCTCGGAATTGCACCGCTCGGCAGCATCGAGGTCAATCGTGTCCACGATGCCTCAACCTGGCGTTATCGCATGAGCGACATCATCGACCAGCTCAACGAGGCGGGCACCGGTCTGCTCGTCACGGTTGACGAGGTGGACCCGACACTCGACGAGATGATTCAGCTCGCAGCGACGTATCAGCACTTTGTGACCGATGGGAAACGCGTCGCCCTGCTCATGGCGGGACTTCCCAACAACGTCTCGACGTTGCTGAACCACAAGACGGTCTCGTTCCTTCGCCGCGCCCAACAATATCATCTGGGTCGCATTGCCGACTATGACGTACGCGAGGCCTTGATTCGCACGATCCAGGAAAACGATCGCTTGGCAGATGCTGAGGGAATCGATAGAGCCGTTCGCTCGATCTCTGGTTTTCCCTTCCTATTGCAACTCGTAGGCTACCGTGCCTGGGATCTCACAAGCGATTCGAAGGAGATCTCGTCACGCGACTTTGACCTGGGAATCAAAATCGCGCGCGACGAGATGGACGACCGAATCCTCGCGGCAACCTATCGGGAACTCACTGCAGAGGACAAGCGATTCCTCATCGCCATGCTCGATGACGAGGAAGAGTCCACCACCGCTGACCTTGTCGAGCGCCTTAGGCGTTCGCCGCAGCAGGTCTCCCGCTACCGACGCCGCATGATAGACGCCGGCATCATCGGGGAGCGAGGACGAGGGCTCGTCGCATTTGAATTGCCATTCTTCCGCGACTATCTCTCCGCTCAGTGCGTGAAATAGGCATCAATGAGGCAAAGGGACTGTCCCTTTGCCTCATTGTCTATAGGTAGCGGCCAGTAACGCTCTTGGGACAGGCAGCGATATCCGCCGGCGTGCCGGCGCAGACGATTTGCCCGCCGGCGTCGCCACCGCCCGGGCCCATGTCGATCACATAATCGGCGTTACGGATAAGATCGAGGTCGTGCTCGATCACGACAACCGTGGCGCCCTTGGCAACAAGACCGTCAAACACGCTCAGCAACACCTGAACATCGAGCGGATGCAGGCCAATCGTGGGTTCGTCAAACACAAACACGGCATCGTCCTGCACGCGGCCCATCTCGCTCGCGAGCTTAAGACGTTGTGCCTCGCCGCCCGAGAGCGCCGGCGTGGGCTCACCGAGCGTGAGATAGCCCAAGCCTAGGTCATGCAAGGTCTGCAAGCGCGCCTGAACCTTCTTGAGCCCCACCGTGGCGTCGAGCGCTTCGTCCACACTCATGTCCATGAGCTGCGGCAACGTAAGCAGGCTCCCGTCCTTGCCCTCGCGATGGATATGCGAAGCCGCGTCTACATAACGTGAGCCGCGACATGCCGGGCAGACGATCTCGACGTCGGGCAAAAACTGCACGTCGAGCGATATCGAACCCGTGCCATCGCACGTAGGGCAGCGCAAAGCGCCAGTGTTGTAGCTAAATGCGCCTGCCTTGTAGCCGGCTGCCTTGGCCTCGGGCGTGCGGGCGAAGGCGCGACGCAGTTCATCATGGATGTCGGCATAAGTCGCTACCGTCGAACGCACGTTGGCACCGATGGGCGTGGCGTCTATCAGGTTGGCACGTGCAATGCCCTCGGCATCGACCCAACGCACGTGCCCCGGCAAGCGCTCGCCAGCTGCCTGCGCCTTAAGTGCAGGAATGAGCGTCTCGAGCACGAGCGTCGTCTTACCCGAACCCGAAACGCCCGTTACCGCGACAAGGCGGCCGCGCGGGATATCAACCTCGAGCGGCTTGACGGTATGGATGGCATCGGTTGCCATGCGGATATGTCCCTGGTCGAACATTTCGTCGTCAGTCACCTGCGGACGCAAGCGCTTGGGCTCGGCGCGCAAAAACGGGGCGATGCGGCTGCCCTGCGATTGTTCGACCTCGTCCACCGTGCCCGCGGCAATCACATTACCGCCGCCTGCTCCGGCAACGGGGCCCATCTCGACCAGATAGTCGGCTTCCGCCAGTACGCGCGTATCGTGGTCGACAACAACCACGGTGTTGCCGTCATCCACCAGATCGCGCATCACGCCTACCAGGCCGTCGACATTGGCAGGATGCAAGCCGATCGAGGGCTCGTCCAGCACATAGAGCACGCCCGTCGATCGGTTGCGCACCACGCGGGCGAGCTGAACGCGCTGGCGCTCACCCGTGGAGAGCGTGGCACCAGCGCGGTCGAGTGAAAGGTAATCGAGACCCAGGTCGACCAGACGACGGGCCACGCTCAAAAACGAATCGCAGATATCCGTCGCCATGGGCCGCATCTCGGGCGGCAAGGATGCGGGCACCCCGCGCACCCACTCAATCGCCTCGCCCAGCGTCATGGCCGCCGCCTGCGCCAGATTGATACCGCGCACCTGGGGCTGGCGTGCCGCCTCGGAGAGACGCGTGCCGCTGCAGTCGCGGCATGGGCCCTCGCGCAAAAAGCGCGCAACGCGTTTGAGGCCCTTGTCGTCCTTAACCTTGGCGAGCGCATTCTCGACGGTATAGACGGCGTTGTAATAGGTGAAGTCGAGCGGCGTGGCGCCCTCGCCGTTTTTGGGAACGTAGAGAATGTGCTTCTTAACCGCCGGGCCGTGGAACACGATGTCGCGTTCTTCAGGCGTGAGCTGGTTAAACGGCACATCGGTGCGCACGCCCATCTCGCCAGCCACTTGTTTCATCAGATCCCACATGAGCGTACCCCAGGGAAGCACCGCGCCCTCGTTGATAGTCTTTGACTCATCGGGCACCAGGCTCGCTTCGTCCACCTCGCGCATGACACCGGTGCCGCCGCAGGTGGGACAGGCACCGCCGCTGTTAAAGGCAAGGTCCTCGGCGCTCGGCGCGTAGAACTCGCGACCGCATGCAGGGCACGTGAGCGACAGGCCCGCAGCCACGTTAAGGCTCGGCTCCACGCGCGCCCCGCAGTGCGGGCACACGTGATGGGCGCAGCGGCTAAAGAGCAGACGCAGGCTGTTGTTGAGCTCGGTCATGGTACCAAAGGTCGAGCGCACGCCCGGCACGCTGGGGCGCTGATGCAATGCGAGGGCCGCCGGTACGTGCAATACCTCGTCCACCTGGGCGTGCTCGGCCTGCGTCAGGCGACGTCGAGTATAGGTGCTGAGTGCTTCCAAGTAGCGACGCGAGCCCTCGGCATAAAGAACCCCCAGTGCCAGCGAACTCTTGCCCGAACCCGACACGCCGGCAATACCCACGAGCTTTCCCAGCGGGATATCGATATCGACGTCCTTAAGGTTATGGACGCGCGCGCCACGCACCTCGATAGCCTGCGGGCTCATCTTCTGTTCCGTCACCTTTATCACCCTACTCATGCCATAAAACTCGGTCGCGGATGTACTCGCCCAGCATGGGCACAGTAAACCGGACGAGACCGTATCCGGCAGCCTCGATGACGCGCTCGCGAATCAGGCTTGCGCGATATTTACTCGCCCAGCTCTGGGTGCGATCGCAGCGCTCAATGATATCCGCCATGCGCGTCGGTTTGTCCTCGTCAACCGCCATGGCCTCGATAAAGAGGCGCTGTGGACTGCGCAGCCCGTAATACAGGGGCGCGTCAACCGCTTCGTAGAACTCGGAGACGGCATCCGCATGGCCATCCTCGACATCGCGCCTTTCGATGACCTGCGAGCCACGCCGGACAGCAGACCGCCACATGTAATAGCCCACCAGCTGAACCATATAGGGATGCCCCATGCTTTTGCGCGCCGCAAGGTCCGCCGTCTCCGCGTCAACGTAAAGACCAGCGTCTTTGACCGTCTGGATATACGAATCGCGCACCTTGGGCAAAGATATCGCCCCCAGCGTACGCTGCTGGGCACGCCGCAAAAACGTCACGCTCGGCTCTTCGAGCAGATCGTCAACCATACTGGGTAAGCCGGCAAAAACAAGCGCAAGGCCGCGCTGGTCGCTATCGGACAAGCCCGTGGCATCCTGGTCTCCGAGCACCTGTTGATAGAGAACGGCAAGAGCCGCCAGCTCCTCGATAGACGCAGATTGAGCCTCGTCAATCGCAAACAGTATGCCCTTGCCTGGACTGAGCTTCTTGAGGCGCTCGTTGACCAGCCCTCGCAACGTCTCGCCCTTTGCTCGCGCCGCCTCGACCGACATCCGCCCAAACGACGGACCGAACTCCATTGACGTCACAACGGGTTTATTCGAGCGAAGCGCGTCGGCCAAGCGGTCGCATAAGCCAAGCGAAGCGGAATCGGAGACAACCGCCCATCCGCGCTCACTGGCCAGACGTTGCAGCTCCCGCAGGAGAACTGTCTTGCCGCAGCCGCGGTTTCCCGTAATGAGCATGAGCCTGCCCGGCGCTCCGGCGCCGTTATCGAGCCCTTCCTCGAAATCTTCGATGACCGACTCGCGACCGATGAGTATCGGAGGCCGCTTGCCTGCCGTTGGCTTAAAGGGATTTGGATTCATGTCGGCCTCCTCGGATTGGCAAACCCTGATAATAGTTATACCAACTTATACCGAGTTATACCAATAGCATGGAACAGACGATATGAGCAGGACATAAAAACATTGAGAGCCCCTGCTGCATGAAAGACCGCGGATT
>CALLST010000252.1:0-11384 GCA_938011875.1 uncultured Collinsella sp.
GTAGCGGCGGCAGACGTCGCCACCCATGCCGCGGCTGGCAAAGTACTCGCGCGGACGGCCGTCCTTACCGCGCATAAGCATGGTGTGGTAGAACTGGGCGGTCTCGGCGCACAAATCGTAGATGCGGGCACGCTTGGTGCCGCGCTCGCGGCGATCTCCGGTGTCATGCAGCTCAATACCCGCGCGATCGGCCAAATAACGGATTGACTCGGGAAAGCTCAGGTTCTCGCGCTTCATGATATAGGTGAAGACGTCGCCACCCTCGCCGCAGCCAAAGCAATGCCACACCTGCGTGGCGGGGATAATGTGGAAGGACGGCGTCTTCTCGCCATGGAAGGGGCAGCATCCCCAAAACTCATGGCCGCGAGGCTTGAGCTCGACCGTTTCCTGCACGATGGCAACCAGGTCAGACGCAGCGCGTACCTGGTCTTTTTCCTCATCGCTAATCACGGATGCTCACCCCCTGATCGCCCAAGTTGTGACGAATATCCTCGATATTACCCTCGACGGTCGCGATCAACTCATCCAGCGAATCGAACACGCGCGACGGACGCAGCCAACGCGTAAACGCCAGCGAAACAGAAGAGCCGTACAGGTCGCCCGTATAACCAATTAAATTAGCCTCGAGATGCGCCGAAGCGACATCGTCGGCATACGTCGGCGGCAGTCCGACGTTCACGGCAGCGGGCCACGCGGTGTCATCGACCAGCACCAGACCCTCATACACGCCATCGGCAGGCACCTGAATACCGTCGGGAACCTGCAGGTTTGCCGTGGGAAAGCCCATGCCAGAGCCCTCGTGACGGCCGCGAATAACACCGCCACGCACCATATACGGACGGCCGAGTAACTCAGCAGCAAGCTCCACATGGCCCTGTCCCAGCTCATGACGAATGCGGGTGGCGCAAATGGCCTCACCGCCCTCGCAAAGCAGGTCGTGACCATACACATCAACGCCGTGCTCGGAACCCCAGGCGCGCATCTCAGCAACACCAGAAGCACCGCCACGACCCAGCCTAAAGTCGCTGCCAACGCGAATCGATCGAATGTCGACCAGACGCGACACCAGCGAGAGAAAAGCAACATGGTCAAGCGCCGCAACCTCAGGCGTAAAGGGAACGGCCACCACCGCATCGACCCCAGTTTGAGCCAGGGCATGCAGACGGTCGGCCGTCGTCATCAATTTTTGAGCGGGCGAAGGGCTCACCACGACGTCCGGGTCGGGATCGAAGGTAACTACGACCGCCTTGCAGCCATGGGCACGGGCATCACGGACAAGCGCTTCGATGAGTTCCTGGTGTCCACGGTGAACGCCGTCGAACACGCCGATGGCAATCGATGCGGCACCCAAGTGCCCGCACTCATCAAACACATCGGCAGTAACGATGCGAGCCTCGTCCGACTCGCCCGCGAAAAAGATACGCGCGAGCTCGCGAGCGGACAACATCATCGAACACCGCCGATTGCCTGCGGAAACACGTGCTCCATGACAAAGCGGCCACCCTCAATGCGGGCGAGCGCCTTGAGTCCCCCATCGAGCACCAGCGCAAACGGCGCCTTCGAGGCATCGAAATCGGCAAGCGCACGCTCAACGGGAATGCGTCGACCGCAGAGCAGATCGTCGGCAAGATTGCCCGGCAAGTCAACACGTGTGGCGCCCAGGGCCGCAATGGGATCCAGGGCAAAGCCAGCCGCGGACTCGGGAGAAAGCTCCTCGACCGCATGACAAGCGCCAATGGAAACAACACCGGAGGCCGTGCGGCGCAGCGCGGAAATATGCGCGGCGCTATCGCAAGCGCGGCCCAGGTCGCGAGCGAGCGCACGGATATAGGTGCCCTTGCTCACCGAGAACGCCACGGTCCACACACACGTATCACCTTCGCCGCCCACGGCGATCAGGTCGGCGGCATAGACCTCGACGGGGCGCGGAGGTAGGTCCACCGCATTGCCCTCGGGAGCAGACTTGTAGGCGCGAACGCCATTGACCGAGATAGCCGAAAACGCCGGCGGCACCTGCATCTGCGGACCCAGCATGGCGACCAAGCGCTCACGCGCATAGGCAGGATCGCGGAGCTCGTCGGCAACAGCCACCGTGCGGACCGCCTCGCCCTCCGCATCATCGGTATTGGTCTCGACGCCAAACGAGATATCGGCAACGTAGCTTTTGGTATCAAGCGTAAGCATGCCCAGCAGACGTGTGGCCTGACCCACGCCCACCACCATGACGCCCGATGCCATGGGGTCGAGCGTTCCGGCATGACCGACGCGCCGCTCATGGAGGGCGCGTCGGCATTGCGAAACCACGTCGTGGGACGTGCAGCCCACCGGCTTATCGACGGCGAGCAGCATATTCAATTGAGAAGGCGTACGACGAGCCATGTACCATCCAAAAAGTTAGAGCTCGACGGTCACCGAAGCGGGATCCTCCCCTACCAGCTCGGCCAGCATGGGAAGTGCCACGGCGAGCGTCTCGCGAATCGTTCCGTTGTTGGAAAAGCCGGCGGCGGCATGATGCCCGCCACCGCCAAAGTTGGCAGCGATCTCGGACACATCGAGGTCACCCTTGGAGCGCAGGTTGCCGCGCACCTTGGTATCGCCGTCGATGCCCTTTAAGAACAGGCAGACCTCGACGCCCATCACCGAACGCACCACATCGACCAGACCGTCACATTCATCCGAGGTGACGCCGCAGGCCTCAAGGTCGCTCTGGAAGGCATAGCTATACGCCACGCGCCCGTGCGCGACCGTCTTGATACGGCCCATGACAATGGACTTGAGGTGCAAAAACTCGACGCGCATGCTCTGATAGACCTCGAGTGCGACACGAGCCGGATTGGCGCCATGCGCCACCAGGCGCGAAGCAGCATGGAACGCGGCAGCATCGGCGTTCTGGTACTGGAAACGACCGGTGTCGGTCACCAAGCCACACAGCAGGCAGGTTGCAACGCCATCACGTGCGACAATGCCGCAATTGTCCAAGAAGCGGTCGATGATCATGGCGCAGGCTGCGGCGCCGACGCACCTCAGGCTCAGCTCGGCAAATTCCTCGCGCGCCGGATGGTGATCGAAGCACACCACATGCGACGAGCGGCGGAGCACCTCGGCTGAGTTGTTCAGACGCTCGACGACCGGCACGTCCACCGAGATGAACAGGTCAGGATTGCCGGTGTACGCAGATGCCGGCACCAGGCGATCGGAGCCTTCCATAAAGCGGTAGATGCGCGGAACCGGGTCATCGTCTGCCAGCAGCAGCGCAATGTCCTTGTTGGGGAAAAACTTCATGAGCGAAAGGCCCAGACCCAACACGGAGCCCAAGGCATCGCCATCGGGAGAAGTATGTCCCGAAATCGCAATGGAGGACGCATCCTCGATGAGCTCGAGGATGCGTCGCTGAATATCTGCAGACTCGCACGATGCGAGGTCGGCGGAATTACTCATCTAAAGCTGCCTCCTGGGCGGCATCCGCTATGGGATAGCCGTCCTCATCCTTTTCGATCGCAAGCGTGGCGGGAACGTTTTCCAGCGCACGCGTGATGCGCTCGGCCTCATCGGTCGAGCGATCGATGCGAAAATCGAGCTCGGGCGTGACGCGCCAATCGAGCGAGCGGGCCAACAGGCTACGGATGCGACCCTTGGCGCTGGCGAGCGCCTCCATGACCTCGTCGTAGCGGCTCGCGTCGCACGACACGTACACGCGCGCGAACGAACGGTCCACCGCGACCTCGACCGCGGTCAAGGTGACCAGGTCGAGACGCGGATCGGAAACCTCAAAGAGCAGGATATAACCGAGCTTCTCGCGAAGCTGTTCGCCCAGACGGCGGGTTGCCTGCGTTTGCTTCATAGCGCTACCCCCTACTCGGTACGGGCAACCTGGTCGATGCGGTAACCCTCGATCTGGTCGCCGGGCTTGATGTCCTGGAAGTTCTCCAGGCCAATGCCGCCCTCGGAACCGCTCTTGAGGCTCTTGGCCTCGTCCTTGTAGTGGCGCATCGAGGCGATCTTGCCGTTGAAGACCACGATGCCGTCGCGCACCAGGCGTACGGAATCGGTCGCGGCGATTTCACCCTCTTCGACGCGGACACCGGCGGCGATGCCGACTTTGGGCACCTTGAAGGTGTCCAGGACGGTCGCGGTACCCGTGGAGACCTCGACCTCGGTGGGCTTGAGCATGCCGATACGGGCAGCGTCGAGCTCCTCGAGGCACTTGTAGATGACGTCGTAGCAACGGATCTCGACGCCCTCGCGCTCGGCAGCGGAGCGGGCCTTACCGTCGGGACGGACACCAAAGCCGATGATGATGGCGTTGGAGGCGTCGGCCAGAACGACGTCGGTCTCGTTGATGGCACCAACGGCGGAGTGGATCGTGTTGATGCGAACCTCGGACTGATCCATCTTGTCGAGCGAGTCCTGAAGGGCCTCGATGGAACCCTGGACGTCGGCCTTGATGATCAGGTTGAGCTCCTTGACCTCGGCGTCGGCGATGGTCTCGAAGAGGTTCTCGAGCGTGACGTGCTTCACGCGGCTCTGCTCCTCGATACGGGCCTTGAGCGAACGCTCATCGGCCAGGGCGCGAGCCTCACGCTCGTCCTCGAACACGCGGAACTCGTCGCCGGCGTTGGGCACGGACTGCAGGCCCAGGATCTCAACGGCGTCGGAGGGACCGGCCTCGGTGACGGCGTTGCCCTTGGGGTCGAGCATGGCGCGAACGCGGCCATAGGTAAGGCCGGCAACCAGCGTATCGCCCACGTGCAGGGTACCGCGGGTCACGAGCACCGTGGCAACCGAACCGCGGCCCTTGTCGAGCTTGGCCTCGAGGACGTTGCCGGAGGCAAAGGTGTCCGGGTTGGCCTTGAGCTCGAGCACATCTGCCTGGAGCAGCACGGTCTCGAGCAGGTCGTCGATACCGATCTTCTGCTTGGCCGAGATGTTGACGAACATGTTCTGTCCGCCCCACTCCTCGGGGATGATGCCGTACTCGGTGAGCTCCTGGCGCACGCGGTCGGGGTTGGCACCCGGCTTATCGATCTTGTTGACGGCGACGACGATGGGTACGCCGGCGGCCTTGGCGTGGTTGATGGACTCGATGGTCTGGGGCATGATGCCGTCGTCGGCAGCCACGATCAGAATGACGATGTCGGTCACCTTGGCGCCGCGGGCACGCATGGCCGTAAAGGTCGCGTGGCCGGGGGTATCGATGAAGGTGATCTTGCGGTCGTTGATCATGACCTGCGAAGCGCCGATGGCCTGAGTAATGCCGCCCGCCTCGCCGGCAGCGACGCCGGTGTGACGGATGGCGTCGAGCAGCGACGTCTTGCCGTGGTCGACGTGGCCCATGACGGTGACGACCGGGGCACGCGGCTTAAGGTCGGCGGGATCGTCGTAGAACGAGAAGGTGTTCTCCTCCTCGGGGGTGATGATCTTGATCTGACGGCCCAAGTCGTCGGCAACGAGCTCGACGAGGTCGTCGGACATGGACTGCGTCATGGTAAGCGGCGTGCCCAGCAGGAACAGACGCTTGATGATGTCGTTGGCCGGAACGTCGAGCGCCTCGGCGAGCTCCTGGACGGTAACGCCCTGGGAGACCTTGATGGCGTCGAGCTCCTCGGGGTTCACGCCCTGGGCCAGCGCCTCCTCAATCTTGCGCTCTTCCTGAGCCTTTGCGGCCTCGCGCTCGCGCTTCTCCTTGCGCTTTTTGCGGCGACCAGTGGACTCGCGAGAGGCCTCCTCGACGGCGGCACGAGCCTCCTCGAGCACTTTCTCGCGGCTGTACTCCTCGGCCTCGCGAGCCATGCGGCTGTAGTGGTCCTCTTCGTTGTTGTGACCGCCCTTGCGCTTCTTGCCCTTGCCCTGCTTATCGGGGTTGGGGAAGTCCATACCGGCAGCGACGTTGTTGCTGGCGTTGGTGCGATGGCTATGCGGACGGCTCTCGGAGGCGTTGCGCCCGGAATTGTTATCGGAGGCGTTGCGATCATTACGACGGCCACCGCGACGGTCGTTGTTGCCGCGACGGTTACCGCGCTCGGCGGCGCGCTCGGCCTTGGCCTTGTTCTCGGCGTCCTTCTTCTCCTTGAGCACGGTCTCCTGCGCGGCGATCTGGTCGAGCAGCGAACGGAAACGCGAACCGGAGTCAGAGGCGGGGACGGCGCGACGCTGGGCCTCGCGGGCAGCCTCCTCCTTCTCGCGGGCAAGGCGCTCCTGCTCGGCCTTCTTCTTGGCCTCGGCCTCGGCGCGGGCAGCCTCCTCGGCAGCCTGGGCAGCGGCGAACTGGCGGCGCTCCTCCTCGCGTGCCTTCTCGGCAGCGATGCGCTCGCGCTCGGCCTCGGCGGCACGCGCGGCCTCCTCGGCGGCAGCGGCCTGCTCCTCGGCCTGCTTGACGGCCTCGACTTCCTGGGCGCGAGCCTCGATCACCGGGGCGAGCTGCTTGCGGACCATGGCGACGTAGGCGTCCTCCAGGGCGGAGGAAGCGGACTTAGCGGGAATCTTCATATCGGCGAGATGACCCATCAGTTCCTTGGAGGTCATGCCGAACTCTTTGGCCAGGGTGGACACACGGACTTTTGCCATATGACTTCACCTACCCTTTCTGGCACCTTGGGTGCCTAGAGACTGAACGAGCGTGGGAGATGCGCCGGGACCCGCCCGGCGCGACCGCGCGCTAGATCAGGTCCTCCGCATCATCGAAGGCGTCGGTGTCGTGGACACCGCAGAAACGGGAGCCGGGACGGGCCTGGTTGCGGCACTGGATGCCGTCCTCGGACACGTACTCGCAGCGACGGACGTCGTCGTCCTCCTCGTCACCGATCAGGTCGGCGGCGGGCTCCTCGTGAACGGGGACGTTCTTGAGGATGTCGGCGGCAAGGGTCTCGGACTTGATGTCGATGTGCCAGCCGGTCAGGCGAGCGGCGAGGCGGGCGTTCTGGCCCTCCTTGCCAATGGCGAGGGACAGCTGGTCGTCGGGCACGATGACGCCGGCGTAGGCCTTCTCCTCGTCAATGAGGACGCGAGTGACCTTGGCGGGCGACAGGGCGTTGGCGACATAGACGGCCGGATCGGCATCCCACAGGATGACGTCGACACGCTCACCACGGAGCTCGCCAACGACGGCGCGGACACGGCTGCCCTTGGGGCCGACGCAGGCGCCCACGGGATCCAGGCGGTCGTCGAGCGAGTGGACAGCGACCTTGGAACGCTGGCCGGGCTCGCGGGCGATCGACTTGATCTGGACGGTGCCCTCATAGATCTCGGGCACCTCCTGCTCAAACAGACGACGCATGAGCTCGGGGTGGGTGCGGGAGATGACGATCGGCGGACGGCTGTGCTCGCCGCGAACCGGCTGCAGGTTGGAGTTGGGGTCGCGAACGTCGATGATCACGGCCTTGATGTGCTGGTTGTGCAGATAGCGCTCGCCCATCGGACGCTCGTTGCGCTCGTTCTCGTAACGGCGCTGGTCAAAGTGCGGCAGCTCGGCCTCGACGCCGTCACGGATCTTGACGATGGTGAAGTCGGGCGTGGACTGCAGCACGGTACCGCTGATGAGGTCACCGATGCGGCCGGAGAACTCCTCGTAGATCTGCTCACGGGCGGAGTTACGCACGATAGCGTTGATCTCGGCCTTGGCGTGCTGGGCGGCGATGCGGCTCGTGTTCTTGGGGGTGACGTCGATCTCCTCGAACTCGGTGAAGTTGCCCTCCTCGTCCATGGAATCGTCGATCGGCTCCAGGCGGTAGACGTAAATCTTACCGGTGGTGCGGTCGATGGTCACCTTAGCGCCCCAGTCAAGATGCAAAATCTCGGCATAGCTCTTGGCGAGCGACTGCTCCAGACGGTCAATCAGGTAGAGCTGGTCGATGTGCTTGTCCTGGCAAAGCTCCATCAGGGCGGACATCATGTCGGATGCTGCCATCTTACTTTCCTTCCTTCGCGGGCTTGAAGTCATAGGTGGGCTTCAACTTGCACTTTTTAACATCAGAGAAATCGAGGGTGACGGACTCGCCGTCCTCGAGCTCGAGGGTCACGTTCGTCTCGGTCGCGGCGGCAATCTTGCCGGTGTACTTGCGACGGCCCTCGGTGGCGGTGGAGGTGAGCTCGCAGTCCTCGCCCACAAAGCGGGCAAAGTCGCGCGGGCGGCGCAGCGGGCGCGCCATGCCCGGGCTCGACACCTCGAGCGTGTAGCTCGAAGAAATCGGGTCGAGCTCCTCGATTACGTCGCCGACCCACTTGGTATTGGCCGTGACGTCGTTGAGAGACAGGCTCTGACCCTCGGCACCCTCGATACGCACGCGCACGCAGGGGGCCTTGGTGGCGCCCACGAGCTCAACGTCGACAATATCGACATCGTGCTGGGGAGCGACGGCCTCGAGCGCGTCGATGATCGCCTGCTCGGTCTTGGTCTTGACCATTGCGGCACCTCCATCCATACAAAAAAGAAGCGGGGCCGAAACCCCACTTCTTTCAATTACAACTTCATTTGCAAGCAAACTATACCAATAGCTGCGGAAACGTGCAAGCACAGTACGAATCTGCAGGTCAGCGTGCGCACAGCTTCTCCACAAGAATAGGACAATTGACCGAAGACACCATGGCAGGTACATGCAAAACGAGGGACGGCCCAAACGGACCGTCCCTCGTTTATTGCATGCCAGCTTTACACGCAGCGCTTACTTGACCACCAGGTTGACCAGCTTGCCGGGCACGCAGATGGCCTTGACGACCGTCTTGCCCTCGAGCCACTTGGCGACGGCGGCCTCGGCGGCAGCCTGCATCTCCTCGTTGGAGGCATCGCGGGCAACGTCGACGCGGCCGCGGACCTTGCCGAGCACCTGGACCACGATCTGCACCGTGTCCTCAACGGACTCGGCCAGGTCGAACTCGGGCCAGGCGGCGGTATAGGCGTTGCCCTCGCAGCCGAGCGCCTCGTGCCACAGCTCGTCGGCCCAGAACGGGCAGATGGGGGCAAGGACGCTCACGATATCCTTAGCCACGCCGTAGCACAGCGCCTTGTCGCGGGCGGTACCCTCGGTGGCGTTGAGGTAGGCGCTCGCCGCGTTGACGAGCTCCATGACGGCCGAGATCGCGGTGTTGAACTGGCCGCGATCGAAGTCCTCGGTGCACTTGGCGATGGTGCGGTGACGCTCGCGATAGAGCTTCATCGCAACCTCGTCGAGCGCGGACTTGTCGAAGGCCACGTTGGCGTCGCCGGACTGGACGAGCTGCCACACGATACGCCAGGCGCGCTTGATGAAGCGGTTGGCGCCCTCGACGGCCTTGGGATCCCAGTCGAAGTCCTTCTCGGGCGGAGCGATAAACAGGATCGCCAAACGCATGGTGTCGGCGCCGTAGGGCTCGATGACCGAGCTCGGGGGCACGACATTGCCCTTGGACTTGGACATGGTGTCGCCGTTCTCGTCCTTGACCATGCCCTGGCACAGCAGGTTGGTGAAGGGCTCGTCCACGCTCAGCAGGCCCAGGTCGCGCAGCGCCTTGGTAAAGAAGCGACTGTAGAGCAGGTGCAGAATGGCGTGCTCGATGCCGCCAATGTAGTTATCGACGGGCATCCAACGGTCGGCGGCTTCGCGGGAGAAGGGCAGCTTGGTGTTGTGCGGATCGGTATAGCGCAGGTAATACCAGCTGGAGCAGGTGAAGGTGTCCATGGTATCGGTCTCACGCTTGGCCGGGCGGCCGCACACCGGGCAGGTGGTCTCGTAGAACTCCTTGCACTCGGCAAGGGTCTCGCCGGCGCCCAGGTCAAGGTTCTCGGGCAGCGTCACCGGCAGCTGATCCTCGGGCACGGGCACGATGCCGCAGTGCTCGCAGTGGATGGCCGGGATGGGGTTGCCCCAATAGCGCTGGCGGCTGATGAGCCAGTCGCGCAGACGAAACTCGACCTTGCGACGACCGCAGCCCATGGCCTCGAGGTCGGCCACGATCGCAGCCTCGCCCTCGGAGTGCTTACCACCGCGCATGCCGGTGTACTTGCCGGACTGGACGAGCGTGCCCTCGGCAGCGTGGGCGCAATCCCAGTCGACGGTCTCGGCATGGAAGGTATCGATGGTCTCACCGCTGGCCTCGACGGCAGCGCGGTCGTCATCGTCCAGGATGATCGGCACGATCGGCAGGTCGTACTTGCGGGCGAACTCAAAGTCGCGCTGGTCGCCGCAGGGAACGGCCATGACGGCGCCGGTGCCGTAGTCGGCCACGACGTAGTCGGCAACCCACACGGGGACCTTCTCGCCGTTAACGGGGTTTACCACATAGCGGCCCGTAAAGGCACCGTGCTTCTCGAGAGTACCCTGGGCACGCTCGACGGCAGAGATATGCTTGGAGTCCTCGACGATCTTGGTGACGGCCTCCTCGTACTCCGTGCCCTCGACGAGCTCGTGCAGACGGGCGTACTCGGGAGCCAGGACAAAGAAGGAGACGCCAAAAAGGGTATCGGCGCGCGTGGTGAAGACGGTGATCTTGCCCTCGTCGCCCTCGATGGGCTCGCCATCCTGGTCGCACAGGGTAAAGTCGACCTCGGCGCCCTCGGAGCGACCGATCCAGTTGGCCTGCATCTGCTTAACGCGCTCGGGCCAGCCGGGGAGCTTCTCCAGGTCGTCGAGCAGCTCCTGAGAGTACTCGGTAATCTTGTAGTACCACTGCTCAAGGTCGCGCTTCTCGGGCTCGGTGCCGCAGCGCCAGCACTTGCCCTCGGTCACCTGCTCGTTAGCCAAAACGGTCTTGCAGGTGGGGCACCAGTTGACCGGGTTCTTCTTGCGGTAGACCAGGCCCTTTTCCCACATCTTCTCAAAGATCCACTGGCCCCAGCGGTAGTAGTCGGGGCTGCAGGTCTTGACCATGCGATCCAGATCGTAGGAGAAGCCCATGCGCTTCATCGTGGCGAGCGCCTGGTCCATGTTCTTATACGTCCAGGCGGCAGCCTGCGTGTTGTGCTTGATGGCGGCGTTCTCGGCGGGCAAACCAAAGGCGTCGAAGCCAATGGGGTGCAGCACGTCATAGCCGCGCATGCGGGCCTGACGGGCCATGGCATCGCCGATGGTATAGTTGCGCGCGTGGCCCATGTGCAGGTCGCCCGACGGATACGGGAACATCTCGAGCACATACTTTTTGGGCTTGCTGTCGTCGGTGTCGACGGCAAAGAGGTTGGAGTCCTCCCAGGCCTTCATCCACCTGGACTCAATGGCCTGCGCGTCGTAGGCAGGGATCTCGTCCTTATGATCTGTGCAATCGCACATATCAGCTCCTTTAATCTTAGCTGGGGTCGGTCGGCTTATCTTTTTTAGGCACAGCGGGCAGTACAGCGCAAGAAGAAAAGCACAATAATTGGTGTTGTTTTGGTGGGGGACTTGTTTGGAAAAAAGCTAAGGCGCCCGGCCCGAAAGGTT
>CALLST010000253.1:0-6512 GCA_938011875.1 uncultured Collinsella sp.
CGCTTGTACTCGACAGCGATATGACTGAGGCGTCGCTTGGGTAGGTGGGCGCAGTGCTGCCCAAGGCGGCTTTCTTGCCGCTTTTCCATGCCATGGCGAGTGAGGACTTCGCGCTTATCTCGAGCGAGATTCCGAGTGCGTACTTTACCGTGGGCGCGGCCGTAACCGACACGGACGAACACTTTGCCCAGCACCATCCCAAGGCACGTTTTAACGATGCCGAGCTGCCGCTCGGTGCTGCGGCTTATACCGCCGTCGCTTTGGGCTATATCGCCGACCACCGGTAGCATCCAACCTTGCCTTTCAAGCCTGCGGGCATGGCCGTAAGGCCTATGCCCTTGTCTTTCAAGGCAATCTTGGGCACTACCGGCGCCCGGCGCAGGCTATTCGTTTGTCTAAAAGGAGCAGTATGCCCCAGCAGCGTAAGTTCTTCCCCGGCTGGCTCGTGGTGGCCTCCGGCTTCGTGATCATGGCCACGTGTTACACGATTTTCGTCAACTGCATGAGCCTGTTCCAGCCGCTGATCGTCAGCGACCTGGGCATTTCCCTTGCGCAGTACAACATCTCCAATGCCATCTCCACCGTGGTGAGTGTCGTGGGTTCGCTCGTTATCGGCCATGTTTCCGATAAGGTGAGTGGCCGCGTATTGGGCTCGCTCACCGTTATCGCCACCTCGGCGGTGCTCGCGGGCATGAGCTTTGTGGGTGAGCTTTGGCAGGTCTACGTGCTCTTTGCCGTCTCGGGGTGCTTTGCCGTCGCCTCGACCCGTCTGCTTATCAGCCTGGTGACCGCCAACTGGTTTACGGCCAAGCGAGGCCTTGCCATCTCCATCGCACTTTCGGGCTCGGGCTTTGGCGGCGCTATTCTGTCTCCCGTCGTGAGCTCGCTGATCGTGAGCGTTGGCTGGCGTTCCGCCTTCCTGGCGCTCGCGGCTATCTGCATGGTGGCGGCGCTGCCCATCACGGCCTATTCCTTCCGCACCAAGCCTTCCGAGATCGGCCTGAAGCCGCTCGGCGAGAACCCGGGCGATCCGTCCGTCTCGACGGCCGGCGACAAGGACGAGCACACGGCGCCCGAGGTTAGCGTTGGCTGGTCTCGCATCAAGAAGAGCCCGGCGTTTTGGCTGCTTGTCGTCGCCTTCCTCTTTATGGGGCTCGTTAACGGCGCCATCTTGCCCAACCAGGTCACCAACATGACGAGCGTTACCGTCAACGGCGCCAAGATCGTCACGGGCGGCCACGATCCCATGTGGGCCGGTACGGTGCTTTCGGCCTATATGGTCACCGTCGTTATCGCCAAGATTTCGCTCGGCGCCATCTACGATCGCTTTGGCCTGCGCTTTGGCAACGTGCTGGGATCCGTTGCGTGTATTGTCGCCTGTGTGGCGCTGTGCTTCCCCGCGACCGATCTTGGTCCCATCGTGGCTGCCGTGAGCTTTGGCGTCGGAACGTGCATGGGCACCATCACGCCTACTATTGCCGCGTCCAAGCAGTTTGGCATGGCGGACCTCGGCAAGGTCACGGGTACCATTACCTCGCTCGAGATGGTCGGCGGCACCGTGGGTGCCATCGTCTCGGGCGTGCTGTTCGACGCCACGGGCTCCTTTGCGAGCACCTGGATTGTGTGCCTGACGTGCTCCGTGGTCATGCTCGTGTTCCTGCTGGCATCCGAGCCCATCGCCGCCAAGCTGCGTGCGAGCGTGGCGGGGGAGTAGACGTCCGTCGCTCTTTTCTGTTCGCCCCGTTCTGTCCGTGGCCGCCTTGGAAGCCGAATGGATGCTCGTACCATCATTCGGTTTCCAAGGCGGCCACGGGCCTACGAAATGATCCCTTTTCCTCCGTCCCCAAGGGGTCGCGTGATCCGAAGGGGACGGAGAAAAAACGGATCGCAAACAGCGGCGGCGCATCTGGCCGAACGAGTCCCCATACCCTCGTTCGGTCAGACGCGCCGCCGCTGTTTGTGTTTGTGCCGTATAATGACCACTACCTATGACGCGATACAAAAGAAAGGTGTTTGCCCATGCAGGCACAGAAGGCGGAGGGAACCCGCGACCTTATCGGCGCCGAGATGCGCGCCTGGCAGAAGATGCAGCAGATCGCTGCCGGCGTGTTCGAGCCGTTTGGCTTTAAGCCCATCGAGACGCCCGCTATCGAGCAGGTGGACGTGTTTGTCCACGGCATCGGCCAGTCGACCGACGTCGTGCGCAAGGAGATGTTCCGCGTGTTTAGCGGCGCCAACCTGGAGCGCGTCTTTACCGAGGGCACCGATACCAAGCTTAAGCCCAAGCAGCGCCTGGCCCTTCGTCCCGAGGGCACGGCCGGTGTGGTGCGCGCCGTCGTGGAGAACAACCTAGTGCCCCAGGGCTCCACGCCGTTTAAGGCCTATTACGCCGAGGCCATGTTCCGTGGCGAGCGTCCCCAGAAGGGCCGCCTGCGCCAGTTCCACCAGGTGGGCATCGAGTGGCTCGGCGCTCCCGATCCGGCGGCAGACGCCGAGTGCATCATCATGCTCATGGAGTTTTACAAGCGCCTGGGCTTCGATCTTTCCAAGCTTCGTCTGCTCATTAACTCGATGGGCGACGCTCAGTGCCGTCCGGCTTACCGCGAGCAAGTCAAGCAGTTTATCCTCGATCACGCAGACGAGATGTGCGATGAGTGCCGCGAGCGCGCCGAGCTCAACCCGCTGCGTGCCTTTGACTGCAAGAACGACCACTGCCGCGAGATCATGGCCGAGGCTCCGCTGATGGGTGACAACCTGTGCGATGAGTGCCGCGAGCACTACAAGCAAATCAAGCGCTATCTGGATGCCGCCGGTATCGAGTATGTCGAGGATCCCACCTTGGTGCGCGGCCTGGACTACTACACCCGTACTGTCTTTGAGGTCGAGGCCCCTGGCGCCGGCGTCGGCTCCATCGGCGGCGGCGGCCGCTACGATGGTCTCGTCGAGCTCGAGGGCGGCAAGCCCACGGCAGGCGTCGGCTTCGCCGTCGGTTTTGAGCGCGCCCTGCTGGCCCTGCAGGCCGTTGGCAGCGCCCTGGGTGCCGCGGAGGTCCCGTGCGTCTACGTCGCCAATGCCGGCAAGGAGCTGCGTCAGAACGTCTTTACCATTACGCAGCAGCTTCGCGCCGCAGGGATTGTGACCGAGGCCGACTATCAGGGCCGTTCCCTTAAGGCCCAGTTTAAGCAGGCCGACAAGGTGGGCGCTAAGCTCATCCTAGTCCTGGGTGGCGACGAGCTTGCCGCCGGCAAGGTCAAGGTGCGCGACATGCAGAGCCATGACGAGGTTCTCGTCGATCTGGCCAACGTCGTCGAGGCGGTTCGCGAGCGTCTGTAGCGCATGATTTTTGAGCTGCGGACCCGCTAACATGTCCCGCTCGCGACGAGCTATTGTTACGGGGGTGTTTCGCATTTATGCGGAATGCCCTCGCTTGCATATGCCGCCCACCGAGAAATACGACCATTTGGGGCAAAAACCCTTGCAATGCAGAAAATACTTTTGTGTGGTAAAGCGCAATCAGTGTCGAAAGTATTTCTCAAGCGCCTATAATGAATACCGCATGTTACGTGCATAGAAGGAGGAATGGGAGGAAACGTGGCTGAGAACCTAAGCAACCAGTCTGTACCCGAAGCCGCGGCGCGCGTCGCTGCCGTGGTCAACCGCCTCGTTAACCGAATCGGCTCGAATGCCGAGTCCAGGGAGCGTCTCGCCGAGATCGAGATCCCCGAGGAGCTGCGCGATAATCTGGCGCTGTTCCTGCGCCTGGAACGTCGTGTGCTTAGCGAGTATGATCCCGAGATCGCGGACCTGTTCGACAAGATTTTGACAGCCGAGATTGTGGTCAATGCTGGCAACCCCGGTAGCCGCGCTGCCGACGAGTCCGTTGACGAACAGGGCGTGCCCACTGCCGACGAGCCCACCGCCGTGGCGTTTCGCGAAGTCGTCGATTTGATTGACAGCCTGCCGCTTGATAAGCAGCAGGTCATCGTTCGCGCCTTTACGAGCTTCTTCCACTTGGCAAACCTGTCGGAGGAGAACTACCGTGTGGCGCAGCTGCGCGAGCGCGAGGCCGGCGCATCGACCGATACCGAGGTCGATCCCGCCAACGAACTCACCGTCGCCTATCACCAGTTGGTAAACGAGATGGGTGTCGAGGGTGCCAACGAGCTGCTCGGCAAGCTCGAGTTCCACCCTGTCTTTACCGCACATCCCACCGAGGCCCGTCGTAAGGCCGTCGAGGGCAAGATTCGCCGTATCTCTAACCTGCTGGAGGAGCGTCCGCGTCTGGGCGGCTCCGACCTGGTGGAGAACGAGCGCCATATGCTGCAGGAGATCGACGCCCTGGTGCGTACGAGCCCCATCGCGCTCAAGAAGCCCACGCCGGTCGAGGAAGCCGATACCATCATCGACATCTTCGATAACACGCTGTTCGACGTTATCCCCGTCATCTACCGTCGTTTTGACGACTGGGTGCTGGGCGACAAGGCCGGTACCGTGCCGCCGCTGTGCCCGGCGTTCTTCCATCCCGGCAGCTGGATCGGCTCCGACCGCGACGGCAACCCCAACGTCACCGCCAAGGTGAGCCGCGAAGTCGCCGCCAAGTACTTCACTCACATGGTGCTCAAGCTCGAGGACAAGTGCCGCCGCATCGGCCACAACCTCACGCTCGAGGCCACCTACAGCAAGCCTTCTGCCGAGCTCATTAACCTGTGGAACCATCAGGTCGAGATGAGCCCTCGTTACACGGCCCGCGCCGAGCTGATCTCCGAGCACGAGCCGCATCGCGCCGTCATGCTCGTCATGGCCGACCGCCTGAACGCCACCGTGCGCCGCATCACCGACACCATGTACCACAGCGCCGATGAGTTCCTGGAGGACCTGCGCGTCGTCCAGCGCTCGCTGGCCGCCTGCGGTGCCGTCCGTGCTGCCTACGGCCCGGTCCAGACCATCATCTGGCAGGTCGAGTCCTTCGGCTTCCATATGGTCGAGATGGAGTTCCGTCAGCACTCCGTGGTGCACGCCCGCGCCCTCAAGGATATCCACGAGAACGGTATCCATGGCGACCTGCAGCCCATGACGCGCGAGGTCATCGACACCTTCCGTGCCATCGGTTCCATCCAAAAGCGCTACGGCAAGAAGATGGCACACCGCTACATCATCTCGTTTACCAAGAGTGCCCAGCATGTGGCCGACGTCTTTGAGCTGGCCCACCTGTCCTTCGCACACGAGGAAGACGTTCCCGAGCTCGACGTGATCCCGCTGTTCGAGCAGCTCGAGGACCTCGAAGGCTGCGTCGACGTGCTCGACCAGATGCTTACGCTGCCCGTGGTGCAGAAGCGTCTTGCCCAGACCAACCGCCGCATGGAGGTCATGCTGGGCTATTCCGACTCCTCCAAGGACGCCGGTCCTACCACGGCCATGCTCGCGCTGCACTCCGCGCAGGAGCGCATCGCCAAGTGGGCCGAGAAGAACGATATCGACCTGGTGCTCATGCACGGTCGCGGCGGTGCCGTGGGCCGTGGCGGCGGCCCGGCCAACAAGGCCGTGCTGGCGCAGCCCAAGGGTTCGGTCAACTGCTTCTTTAAGCTCACCGAGCAGGGCGAAGTCATCTTTGCCCGTTACGGCAACCGCACGCTGGCTCAGCGCCATGTTGAGTCCGTTGCCGCCGCAACGCTTTTGCAGTCGGCCCCGAGTGTCGAGAAGACCAACACCGAGACCACGCAGAAGTTCTGGGATATGGCCGAGAAGCTTAACGCTGCAAGCCACGAGCGCTATCTGGACCTGCTGAACACCGAGGACTTTACACCGTGGTTCTCGACCGTGACGCCGCTGACCGAGGTCGGTCTGCTGCCGATTGGCTCGCGTCCTGCCAAGCGCGGCTTGGGTGCCAAGTCGCTCGACGACCTGCGTACCATTCCGTGGATCTTCAGCTGGAGCCAGGCGCGCATTAACCTGGCCGCTTGGTACGGCCTGGGTACCGCCTGCGAGCAGTTTGGCGATCTGGACCAGCTTAAGGCTGCCTACCAGGAGTGGCCGTTCTTCCGCACCTTTATCGACAACATCGAGATGTCGATCGCCAAGACCGATCAGCGCATCGCCAAGATGTATCTGCATCTGGGCGATCGCCAAGATCTGTCCGAGAAGGTCTTCACCGAGATGCAGCTCACGCGTAAGTGGGTCCTTGCCATCGTCGGTGATGAATGGCCGCTGCAGCGTCGTCGCGTGCTCGGCTGCGCCGTCCGCGTGCGCAACCCCTACGTCGACGCCCTGTCCATCGCCCAGGTCCGCGCCCTTCGCGAGGTGCGTATGAACCAGGACGAGATGGCCGAGGAGAAGAAGGCCGAGTACATGAGCCTGATTCTTTCGACTGTGACCGGCGTCTCGGCAGGACTGCAGAACACGGGGTAATCGATAGCCCTGTGGCTCTCACCGGGACCCGATGGGTTTCCCTCTGAATGCGTCCTCGCACTTGAAGCCCCCTTATCCTGCTCCTTCGGAGCTGCGGATAAGGGGGC
>CALLST010000254.1:0-6515 GCA_938011875.1 uncultured Collinsella sp.
AGCATGATTCCCCTAAGGAGAACACGCCTACGGGGCTTTAGCCGTGTTTCCCTAAGGGAATCACGGTGCAGATTACTCAGCTCCGCGCCCTTTCGGGTTCGACCCCATGCGTGGTCAACAAAAAACGACCAGCCTGAGCCAGTCGCTTTAACAATCTTTGGGTGGGCCGTCAGGGGGTCAGCCTGCTGCGCAGGCGGTCGCTGCGGCGCTTCGCGCCTTGCGCGCTGCGCTGGCAAATGCTTACGCATTTCCTCAGCTCCGCACCCCGACGGGTTCGACCCCATGTGAGGTCAACAAAAAAGCGACCAGCCTAAGCCAGTCGCTTAAACGATCTTTGGGTGGGCCGTCAGGGGGTCGAACCCTGGACCTTGGGATTAAGAGTCCCCTGCTCTACCAACTGAGCTAACGACCCGATATCAACACGAAGCAAGAACTGGGGTGGGTAAAGGGACTCGAACCCTCGACCTACGGGACCACAACCCGTCGCTCTAGCCAACTGAGCTACACCCACCGTGTCCTGTGCGCTTCGCGCTCGACTATTATTGCAAGGAACGCCACGCGATGCAAGCCCCAATTTTCAAGAATTTTGAAAAGAGTTTTTCGAGACCATTTCGAGCAAATCCCACCGGTTTCATAGGAGTAAACTTGCCCCACTGCAAATCCTCGAAAGGACCGGCATGAAAGAACTCTCCAACCGCACGGCAACATTTACCGATTCGGTCATCCGCCGCATGACACGCATCTCCAACAAGTATGGTGCCGTCAACCTGTCGCAGGGCTTCCCCGACTTCGATCCCCCGGCGCAGCTGCTCGATAGCCTCAGCACCATCGCCACCGACCCCAAGCCGCTTTACCACCAGTACTCCATCACCTGGGGCTCCCAGGCCATGCGCGAGGCGCTTGCCGCCAAGCAGGAGCATTTTATGGGCATGTCGGTAAACCCCAACGAGAATATCGTAGTCACCTGCGGCTCCACCGAGGCCATGATGGCCGCCATGATGACGGTTACGAACCCCGGAGACAAGGTCGTCATCTTCTCGCCGTTCTACGAGAACTACGGCGCCGACACGATCCTTTCGGGTGCCGAGCCCATCTACGTGCCGCTCAACCCGCCCACATTCGACTTTGACCGCGAGACACTCGAGGCGGCCTTCCGCGACAACGACCCCAAGGCCATCGTCCTGTGCAACCCTTCCAACCCTTGCGGCAAGGTCTTTACGCGCGAGGAGCTCACCTTTATCGCCGACCTCTGCAAAAAGTACGACGCCTACTGCATCACCGACGAGGTATACGAGCACATCGTCTACGCGCCCCACGAGCACGTCTATATGGCCACGCTGCCCGGCATGTTCGAGCGAACCATCAGCTGCAGCTCGCTGTCCAAAACGTACTCCATCACCGGCTGGCGTCTGGGCTACACCATCGCCCCGACCCAGATCACCGAGCGCATCAAGAAGGTCCACGACTTCCTCACCGTGGGTGCCTCCGCTCCCCTGCAGGAAGCCGTCGTCACCGCCCTCAACTTCGACGACAGCTATTACCAGGAGGTCCTCGACCTCTACACCGCCAAGCGCGACCTATTCTGTCAGGGACTCGACAGCATCGGCCTCACGCACAACGTGCCGCAGGGCGCCTACTACGTGATGATGGACATCTCTGAGTTTGGCTATGACAGCGACCTCGAATTCTGCGAGGACCTCGCGTCTAAGGTGGGCGTGGGCGCCGTGCCCGGCTCGAGCTTCTTCCGCGAGCCCGTCAACCACCTGATTCGTTTCCACTTTGCCAAGCGAGACGAGACGCTTAACGCGGCGCTGGAGAACCTCAAGTCGCTACGTGATAAAATCAAGCCGCGCGGGTAAGGACGGCCCGGCAACTAAAGCAACCAAAGAAGCCCCGCACCGCCCGCCGCGTTGCGAGGCTTCTTTTTATGGCGCTTTCTTAAATGGTTTAGAGCTCTATACTTTAGTCATGGAGCAACTCGTCCCAGTGAGAGGAATATTATGGAAGAGCAGCAACTTATCGGAGCGCTCGAGGCCGGCGGCACCAAGATGGTCTGCGCCACGGGCTATGCAGACGGTACGGTCCTGGAGCGCGAGCAGATCGCGACCACGACCCCGCGGGAGACCGTTGAGGCTGTCAACGCATGGTTTGCCGACAAGGGCATCGCCGCGCTGGGCATCGGCGCCTTTGGCCCCACCGCAGTCAACCCTGCCTCGCCCCAATACGGCAAGATCCTGGAGACGCCCAAAACGGCATGGCGCTACTTTGACCTGCTGGGCACCATCCAAAACGAGCTCAATATTCCCTGCGGCTACGACACCGACGTCAACGTCGCCTGCCTGGGCGAGGTCACCTTTGGTTGCGCCCAGGGCCTCACCGACGTGGTCTACCTGACCATCGGTACCGGCGTGGGCGCCGGCGTGCTCTCGGGCGGCCAGCTCGTGCACGGCATGATGCATCCCGAGGCCGGCCACATCCTGGTCACGCGCGACCCGCGCGACACCATTGGCGAGCACAGCGCCTGCCCCTTCCACGACAACTGTCTCGAGGGCCTCATCGCCGGCCCCGGCGTTAAAAAGCGCTGGGATGGCAAGAGCGCCGGAGACATGGCCGATGACCCGGAGGCCATGGATCTGCTCGCGGGCTACCTGGCACAGGCGCTCATGACCTACACGCTGTGCTACGCGCCGCAAAAGATCATCATCGGCGGCGGCGTGGCCGACCACACCCCCATCGTGCCGCTCGCACGCAAAAAGTGCGCCGAGATGCTCAACGGCTATATCGTCACGCCCGAGGTCAACGACATCGATAGCTACATCGTCAACAACAGCCTCGAGGGCAAGCAGGGCATCATGGGCTGCCTGGCCCTGGGCGCACAGGCGCTTCAGTAGCAGACGCACCCACGGGGCGTGGCACGCCCGGCAAATCCGACCTACGGAACGACGCCACCACGCCTCATATAAGCCCTCAAATAAAAAAGGCCGCCTAGGACCAAACAATACGTCCTAGGCGGCCTTTTTGGCGCACATCAGCGACCGTAAGAGATATCGGAGCACAACGCCCGTTGCCGCTCCACAGCAGTCGATCATCACATCGGTGATCATGCCGGCGCGACCCGGCACAAAGAGTTGAATCGTCTCGTCGATCGAGGGAATCAGCAGCAGGAACACCGCCGTGGGCAGCAGCACGTCAAAGGTGCGCCGGCCCTCAAAATCAAAGGCGTGCGTTGCCAGGATGCCGAGCACCATATACTCGGTAAAATGCGCGCACTTGCGAACAACAAAGTTGGTCACCCATTCATATGGAAGTCCCACGCCGTGCAGGAAACCGCGGATAGCTTCCATGACCGTTAGGCTCAGCGAGCCCGACCCCGAGCCGGGAACCAGCGAATTGCCCCAGATCAAGAGCGCCATCAGGCAGGTCACGACCGCCCAGTTTCGATTGATCTTAACCATGCAGAAGTTATGCCTCCGCGCGGAGCGGCGCGAAGCTGGCGGTACCGCCCTCGATAACGCTCAGATAGGCACGGCCCGTACGCTTGGCGGTAGAGGACTGCAGGCGCTCGATCTCTTCCTCGAGGATCTGATTGACGCGCTCGTGACGACGATTTTCCATAATGCCGGCGGCAATAGCCTCGGCCCGCTCGATGCTCTCGCGCGAGATACGGGCGGTATCCTCGGGGAACACAGCGCTGTGACGGCCGACATAGACGGGGGCAGCAGGCTGAGGGGCAGCGACGGGAGCGGGCGCTGCAACAGGAGCGGGCTCGTCAATCTCATCCAGAATCGCGGTGGCGGCGGCCCACATGTCCTCGTGGCCCGAGTAATCGGCCATGGGGACATCAACCTCGAGCGAGGCGTCCGGAAGGTCGCCGGTGTCGATGCGATCTTGGGCATCAATCGATGCGGTGATGGCTGCAGGCTCATCGAGGTCGTCAAGATCGATGTCCGCGGCACCGGAGATGATAGGCATGCTGGCGAGGTTTGCATTGTACGGCACAGCCTCAGCCGCCTGCTGCTGGGCAGGAGCGCCCCACAATGAGCTTTCGGCGGCACGGCGGGCGGCAACGGCCTCCTCGTCCGCAGTCATGGCTTCATCAACGTACGAATTGTCGGCAGAAGCGTTCGCGTCCGCCGAGGTAGCGTTGTAGGCGTTATTGGCTGCCGCGTTGGCAACGAGTGCCACGAAAGCCGCCGTGCTGCCCGCAGGGGCGGCCTGGGAACCAGACACGGCGCGTGCCGCGGCGGCGATGTCGTCGCGATTGAAGGAGCCGGTCTGCCCGCCGTTGGTGAGCTCGTCGATGGCGACTTGATAGACGTCGCGCGAGTGTGCAGGGTCGCAGCTCACCGGCGAATCGTCGTCGAGCATACTGTCGATCATGGACCAGGCCTCGTCCTCGTCCATAGCATCTGCGGCTCGAGCGATGGTAGGGACACCATCATCGGCATGACGGCGCTGGAACGCACCAGTCAGGCCGGAAAGGAATGCCGAGGTAGACTGCTCCGCCCGAGCCTGAGAAGCAGAAGCCGCAGCGTAAGGAGTCGCATCCTGCTGCTGAGCTGGAATCGAGGCGGTCTTGAACTCGCTTTGATGCTGATTGAGATTGGCGGCACCGCCCATGGCATCGGGCTGGAACAGACGCTCTTCACGCTGCGCACGATACTCGGAGATACCCAGCGAGGCGGCATAGATACCCACGCCCGCCACCGCGCCCACGGCGAAGGGAACCGCACCCGCCACGACCGTCTCGTTCACAGACGAAAACGGTAGCGTCGCGGCATACATAACCACGGGAGCGGCAAGGCCGATCCCGCACGAAAGTCCGGCAAGGACTGCTCGTTGTGTTGCATCAGAAGAAGCCATGAGCTCTCCCCATCTTCCAGCACCCAAATCGCATCATTCAGTTGGCTGCGCGAGAGAAGATGAAGCGGGGCTATGCCCCAAAGCAACGGTATATGGTTCGTTTCATCTGCGTTTTCCGTCGCGAAGCTTAAAAGCTATTATGCGAAACCGCCCTGTCGATTGCAAGCAACGATGTCGGATTGAAACGGGAAACCTGCTGCTCGTCGGTCTTATGGTTAAAAATAAGCGCGGAGCGACGATATGGAAAAGGGCCGAGGCTCAAAGCCCCGACCCTTTATCGCATTGATGGCTATCGCTGCGTGTGGATGACAACCTAGAACGTCTGCTCGTAGTCGCTGTGCTTTTTGGCCGAACGCACCAGGAACTCCTGGTTGGTGTTGGTGCCCTTAAGGCCCTTGATAAACGATGCGGCTGCGCGCTCGGTGTTGTTCATGCCGGCAAGAATGCGACGCAGGCCAAAGACAAACGGGCGCATCTGCTCGTCGACCAGCAGATCCTCGTTGCGCGTACCGGAGGCAACGGGGTCAATGGCCGGGAAGATACGACGGTCGGCAAGATCGCGGTCGAGCTTAAGCTCCATGTTGCCGGTGCCCTTGAACTCCTCAAAGATGACCTCATCCATCTTGGAGCCGGTGTCGATGAGTGCGGAGGCCAGGATGGTGAGCGAGCCACCGTTCTCGATATTGCGGGCTGCACCCAGAAAACGCTTGGGCGGATACAGTGCCGCCGAATCGACGCCGCCCGAAAGGATGCGGCCCGAGGCGGGCGCCGCCAAGTTGTAGGCGCGGGCAAGACGCGTGATGGAGTCGAGCACCACCACGACGTCGCCACCCAGCTCCACGATGCGCTTGGCGCGCTCGATGACGAGCTCAGCCACACGAGTGTGGTTGTCGGCGGGCATATCGAAGGTCGACGCCACAACCTCGCCCTTGATGGAACGCTGCATATCGGTGACCTCTTCGGGGCGCTCGTCGACGAGCAGGCAGATGAGGTGTACCTCGGGGTTGTTAATCGAGATAGACTGGCAGATCTTCTTGAGGATCGTGGTCTTGCCGGCCTTAGGCGGGGACACGATCAGGCCACGCTGACCCTTGCCGATCGGCGACACGATGTCGATGGCGCGACCGGTAATGGAGTCCTTGCCGTGCTCCATGCGCAGCGGCTCGTTGGGATAGACCGGGGTGAGGTCACCAAACTTGGGGCGATTGCGAATCTGCTCGGGATCCAGACCGTTGACGGTCGTGATTTTGGCGAGGCCGGCGCGCTTGTCGCCGCCGCGCGAAGGGCGCAGCGAGCCCTCGATGACGTCGCCCGTGCGCAGGCGCGCGGAGCGGATGAGGTAGGCGGGCACGAAGGCGTCGTCGTTGGACTTCATGTAGCCATGGGCGTGGATGATGCCGGAGCTGTCCGGGCGAATCTGCAGAATGCCCTTGATGTCGCGGAAGCCCTCGGCCTTCGCGGCGGTGACGTAGATCTCCTCGACGAGCTCGGCTTTCTTCTTGCCGGTCGTCTCGATCTCGAACCCCTTGGCCTTCTCGCGCAGTTCGGCGACCTTCATGGCAGCGAGCTCCTCGCGCGAAAGCGTGGGCTCGGTGGGGGCGGCGTTGCGCTCCTTGTTGCGCTGTTTGCGATCGCGCTGGCGGTTGCGACGG
>CALLST010000255.1:0-1310 GCA_938011875.1 uncultured Collinsella sp.
ATATGGTCCCTGGCATCGCTGATCCCATTCCGTATCGCATTACGCACTTTGCAAACCCCGAGCCTATCCCTAAGCCGCGCGAGCACGAGTTCTGGGATACCTATGTGGCACCGTTGCTTAAAAGTTCGCCCACCGGTGCGCCAGCTGCCGCGACCTCGATTGTCGAGGAGCGCGAGCGACTCAATCGGGTGCATTATCCCCAACGTTACAAGGACGCCGAGCCGGTCGCCGGTCCCGGTGCTAGCGAGCTTTCGCTCGCGCCCGATGACGTGGCGCAGTCGCTGCTCGATCTGACGCTGGGCGTTTGGTCGCATCTGGTGGCCGATACCGTATGGAATACGCGTGTGAATCAGTACCTGGAGGCGCACGGCGGCAAGCCGTGCGAGGAATTCCGCATTAAAAAGCAAGGCGACTTTGACTGGTTTGGCAAGACACTCGGCATCGTTTCGATACCGCGCGCGACCGATCGCCTGTATACTGCGGCGACCCGTTTTGGTCAGTATCCCATCCATAAGGAGTATGTGCTCAAGACCATCGGCGTTATGCACGAGATTGTACGCGAAAACCCCGGCGAGTCCGATCATCCGCCGTATCGCCTGCTAACCGAGGAGTTTTTCGATACAACGTTTACCGAGGTCATCGAGCTAACCGAGGCGGGATTTGCGGCTCGCGTCGAATCGCCCGATATGCCTGCGCTTCCCCTGATTGCTAGCTGCTAGCTGGCCGGCTTGGCGGTGAATAGCTCAACCCAATTGACAAGTAGCTCTTGCCGCAGGGTGACTTCGGCGGCGCGCTCCTGTTTGGTCTTTGGGGTGTAGGAAAGTCCAGCCTTTTTATGGATGAGCTCGGCTATGTGGTCGAAGCTCTTCTTATCCTTAATCTGGCCAAAGGTAATTTGGATGACGTCGTAGCCCATGCTTGTGAGCGCGGTGGCGCGCTCGGCATCGGAGAGGCTCGCGGCTTCGCTGTCGTGGGCGGAGCGGCCTTGGCATTCAAGGATGACGCCCATGCTGTCGGTACCGCTTTCTATGAGGATATCGGCGTAGCAGCAGGTTTTGTCATACAGCGAGCGCGCGGCGTCGCTGAGTGGGATGCGCACGTTGTTTGCGATGTTGATGCCCATGCCGCCCTCGTCGCGGGGGAGCGAGATAAGCATGGAGGTCTGTACTTCGAAGGGCGAGGCGGTCTGTCCTGTCATGCGTTCGGCGGCCCAGCGGAGCTGCTTAACACCGCGCAGGCCTGCGGCCTGCTTGGCGAACGCGGCGATATCCGCTGCGGAAAGAAGCGGCGTGCGCTTCCACAGGTTGGTA
>CALLST010000256.1:0-5585 GCA_938011875.1 uncultured Collinsella sp.
CCTCGCACTTGTTCTTGTTGGGTAGTCCTGTGGCTTCGTCGAGATAGACTTTGTTCTGCAGCTCGCGATTGAGCCCGGCGGTTCGCACCGCGCGAACAAGTTCGACCGCAAAGGTCGCCACCAAGCCCACGATGTCGATGATCACCAAGCCCTCGAGATAGTTGAGCGCCGACGCCTTCTCCTGAGAGTAGTCCTCTGCGAGTCGCGTAGCATCGTCGCAAATGCCAAAGAACTCCTCACTCATCGAGATGATGTCGGTGTTCTCGTAGCCGACTTCGCGCACACGGATGATCTCGGCGCAAAGCTCATCAAAATAATTTGCAAGCTCGGTCATCTTTGCCTGATACTCATCGTCGTCGAGACGGACGAGGTTGAGGTCGTCACTTCCGTAACGCAAACCGTTGATGTATGAATTCACGGCTTTGAGCAGGTCATCTTGAGGCTGGCCCGCGTCCTCGAGCTTCACGATGCGCTGCGTGGTGCCGCGCACCAGGCCGGCGTAGTTGACCACACGCGCCGTGCCCTGGATATCGGAGACGAGCAGCATGACATTGATGAAGAAGAAGATGAGAACTGCCGTGAGCACCATCATGAGCAGGCGCACCGCCTGGCTGGCCTTCTTGGCGACAGAAGTATTCACAAGTTCACTCCTCTAAATGACAAAAGAGCAGGTAGCACGCAGCGTGCTGAAATTCATGGGTGGTTAACTCTACCATATGGGCCAGCAGCCTCAAACTGCAGCGGACGCTCGTCCAAATTGGCGTGACGCTTGCCTTGTTGTTCTTGACCTGACCGCGCTATCGGACATGCTTCTGGTCTTGGATCACCATGGGAAAGCTCATCCCGTTTTGTGCGTCTAGAGTGGGATGCGGCTTCCCAAAGGTGCCGTTAGGGGAAACTGCATCCCAGTTTGAACCCTTGAAATGGGATGCCGTTTCCCGGAGGGGGTCCAGCGGGAAACGGCATCCCATTTCGGTTTCCGGCCGGCATGAAAAAGCCTCCGCAGCTCGTGTGGCTGCGGAGGCTTTATTCGTTGCGGCGCATTGTGTTTGGGTCGTTGAGATGAGTCGATTTGCCCCGAAAGAGGAGGGCATTGACCTTAGGGTCATGCCCGACGAATGAGCGGCAAATCGGCCATCTCGGCGGGCCGAACTACTCCAGCTCAAACGCTCCGGTGTACAGCTGGTAGTAATACCCGCGCTTGGCGATCAACTCGTCGTGGTTGCCGCGCTCAATGATGCGGCCGTGGTCCAGGCAGATGATCGCGTCGGAGTTGCGCACGGTGGACAGGCGGTGCGCGATGACAAACGTCGTGCGGCCTTCCATGAGCTTATCCATGCCCGCCTGCACGATGGCCTCGGTGCGGGTGTCGATGCTCGACGTGGCCTCGTCCAGAATCATTGCCGGCGGATCGGCGACGGCGGCGCGTGCAATCGAGATCAGCTGGCGCTGGCCCTGCGACAGCTGCGCGCCGTTGCCGGTGAGCATGGTGTCGTAGCCGTCGGGCAGGCGGGTGATAAAGTCGTCCGCGCCCGCGAGCTTGGCCGCCGCGATGCACTCCTCGTCGGTGGCGTCCAGGTTGCCGTAGCGGATGTTATCCATCACAGTGCCGGTGAACAGGTTCACGTCCTGTAGCACGACGCCCAGCGAGCGGCGCAGGTCGGCCTTGCGGATCTTGTTGACGTTGATGCCGTCGTAGCGGATCTTGCCGTCGGCGATGTCGTAGAAGCGGTTGATGAGGTTGGTGATGGTCGTCTTACCGGCACCGGTGGCGCCGACAAACGCGACCTTCTGGCCCGGCTTGGCAAACACGGACACGCCGTGCAGCACCTCGTGGTCGGGCGTGTAGCCAAAGTCGACGTTGTCCATGACCAGGTCGCCACGCAGCGGCACGTACTCGATCTCGCCGGTTGCGCGGTGCGGATGTTTCCACGCCCACATGCCGGTGTGGTGGTCGGCCTCCTCGAGCTGCCAGGTGTCGGGGTTCACCTGAGCGTTGACGAGCGTCACATAGCCTTCGTCGGCTTCGGGCTCCTCGTCGATGAGCTCAAAGATACGGTCGGCGCCGGCGAGGCCCATGACCACGGCGTTGATCTGCTGCGAGATCTGGCCGATCTGTCCGCAGAACTGCTTGGTCATGTTGAGGAACGGCACCACGACGGCGATGGACAGTGCCATGCCCGAGATGCTCAGGTTGGGCACGCCCAGCGCCAGGAAAATGCCGCCTGCCAGTGCGACCAGCACGTAGAGCAGGTTTCCCAGGTTCATAAGGATGGGCATGAGGATGTTGGCGTACATGTTGGCCTTCTGCGAGACCTCGAAGAGCTTTTCGTTGCGCTCGTCAAAATCGGCTTCGGCGGCAGACTCGTGGCAGAATGCCTTGACGACCTTCTGGCCGTTCATGACTTCCTCGATATGGCCCTCGACCACGCCGAGCTCGGTCTGCTGCGCAATGAAGAAGCGCGCGGAGTTGGAGCCGAGCAGCTTGGTCATAAAGGTCATAAAGGCGACGCCGGCGATGATGACCAGGCACATCCACACGCTGTAGTACAGCATGATAAAGAACACCGTGACGATGATGATGATCGTCATGAGCAGGTTGGGCAGCGACTGGCTGATCATCTGACGCAGCGTGTCGATGTCGTTGGTGTAGTGGCTCATGATATCGCCGCGCTGGTGCGTGTCGAAGTAGCGGATCGGCAGGTCCTGCATGCGGTTGAACATCATCTCGCGCAGCTTCTCGAGCGAGCCCTGCGTGACGATAGCCATGGCGCGGTTCCAGAAGAGCGAGGACAGGACGCCGACGCCGTAGATGCAGGCGAGGGTGGTCACGAGCTGTGCGATCTTGGGCTGCGCGGCTTCCCAATCGCCCGACTGCCACGATTCGCCAATAATTTGCAGGGCGCTCTGCAGGAAGGTCGCGCCGATGGAGTTGATGATGGCGCAGAGCACCACGCCGGCGACGACGAGGGGCAAAAGCACGGGATAGAAGCCAAAGAGCGTCTTGATGAGGCGCGACATGGTGCCGCCCTTGCGGTTGAGCGCGCGCTCGGCGGTCGTTGCCTTACTCATGTGCCTCGCCTCCTTCCTGGGTCTGAGCTTGCGTTGCGGATGCCTCGGTGTCGGCCTCGACGGCCCCTTCGCCCTCGGCGCTCATCTTGTTTTGCGAGGTAAAGGTCTCGCGGTAGATCTCGCTCGTCTTAAGCAGCTCGTCATGGTTGCCGATCTGCGCGATTCGGCCGCCCTCCATGACGATGATGCGGTCTGCGTCCTGTACGGAGCTGATGCGCTGGGCGATGATGAGCTTGGTCGTGTTGGGCAGATAGCTTGCCAGCCCTGCGCGAATTTTTGCGTCGGTCTTGGTGTCGACGGCGCTGGTGGAGTCGTCCAGGATCAAGATCTTGGGGCGACGCAGCAGGGCGCGTGCAATGCACAGGCGCTGCTTCTGACCGCCCGAAACATTAGAGCCGCCCTGTTCGATCCAGGTGTCGTAGCCCTTGGGGAAACCGTCGACAAACTCGTCGGCGCAGGCCAGATGCGCCGCCTCGCGGACTTCCTCGTCGGTGGCGTTCGGGTCGCCCCAACGCAGGTTCTCGGCGACGGTGCCGCTAAACAGCACGTTTTTCTGCAGCACCATGGCGACCTGGTGACGCAGCGCGTCCAGGTCGTAGTCGCGCACGTCCACGCCGCCCACGCGCACAGCGCCTTCGGTGGTGTCGTACAGGCGGGCGATGAGGTTAACGAGCGTGGACTTGGCCGAGCCGGTGCCGCCGATGATGCCGATGGTCTCGCCGCTCGTAATGTGCAGGTCGATATCGTCGAGCGCCTGGCGCTTCGCATGCTTGGAATACTTAAAACTCACGTGGTCAAAGTCGATGGAACCGTCGGCAACCTCGAGCACGGGCTCGGCGGGATCGGCGATCGTGGGCTCGGCGGCCAGCACCTCGGTGATGCGGTGCGCCGATTCGTCGGCCATGGTCACCATGACAAAGATCATCGACAGCTGCATCAGGCTCATGAGAATCTGGAAACCATAGGTAAAGGTCGAGGAGAGCTGGCCCACGTCGAACAGCGTGCCCTGGCTCGTGATGATGAGCTTGGAGCCCAGGTAGATGATGACGACAAACGCGCCGTTGACGCAGATGTTCATCATGGGGTTGTTAAAGGCGAGCAGCTTCTCGGCGCGGGTGAAGTCCATCTGGACATCGCGCGCGGCGGCCGCGAACTTCTCCTTCTCAAAGTCTTCGCGTACGTAGCTCTTAACCACGCGCATGCCGGTGACGTTTTCCTCGACGGACTCGTTAAGGGCATCGTACTTGTGGAACACGCGCGAGAAGATGGGGCGCGCCTTAAAGATGATAAAGAACAGCCCAAAGCCCAGCAACGGAATGATGACCAGGTAGACCATGGCAACGCTGCCGCCCATGATAAATGCCATGGTAAAGGCGAAGATCAATACCAGCGGCGCGCGCACGGCGATACGGATGATCATCATAAAGGCCTGCTGCACGTTGTTGATATCGGTGGTCAGGCGCGTGACGAGCGAGGAGCTCGAGAACTCATCGATGTTGGCAAAGCTGAACGTCTGGATCTTGTAGAACAGGTCGTGACGCAGGTTCTTGGCGAAGCCGCAGCTCGCATGGCTGCAGGTGACGCCGGCCGCGGCGCCAAAAGCAAGCGACGTCAGCGCGATGAGTACCAAAAAGCCTGCGGTGGGAAGCATCTCGGCTACGGTGGCGCCGTCTTTGATGGCGTCGATCAGGTTGGCGGTGATAAATGGAATCAGCATCTCGCAGAGCACCTCGCCAAGCACGAGCAACGGCGTGGCAACGGTGACTTTCATATAGTCGCGGATGCTGCCCATGAGGGTTTTAATCATCCAGTTCCTCCCAGGTTACACGGATTTTCTCGAGCATTTCGGCGAGCTGCTCGCGCTCGTCGTGGGTGAGCGCGCTAAAGGCCTGCTCTCTAAAGCGAATGCGGGCTGCCTGGTTGATGCGGGCGTTTTCCCGGCCGGTTTCGGTCAGGCGAATGGTGAGCTGCCGTCGATCCTTGGGGTTACGGCTGCGCTCGATGAGGCCGTTGAGCTCGAGCTTGGACAGGATCTCGGAAAGCGATCCCGGCTTGAGGTCGAAGTGCATGCCGAGCTCCTGCTGCGACATCTCGCCGCCGGGTTGCTTGGCCAGCAGGCAGATGATGGGCGCCTTGCCGGACACGCCTCCGCCATGAAAATGCATGTAATGGCCGCAAAAGCCCAGGCCATTGAGGATGCGCTTGGCAAGCTTGTCTTCTGAGCTAACCGCTTCGGGTGCATCCGCCGGCTGTGACGGGTCGCCGCCGGGCTCGTGCGAACAAAGGTTAAGAGGTTCATCGCACATGAATTAGTGTTGCTCCTTTCTTTAGTTAGGTAGTGGAATTGTTTTGTGCCTAACCAATCTAGGAGCATGAGAAATGAATGTCAAGGTACCAAACTAGTGGTTACGCGGTTTTACCAAACCGCGTAACGGCTCGACGCTGCAAACCCGCCAGAGCGGCAATCTGCCTTTCAACTTCGGCGGCATGACCAGAAGGTCAATGCCGCCTCG
>CALLST010000257.1:0-5584 GCA_938011875.1 uncultured Collinsella sp.
TGGCCATGGATGTTGCCCGCACGGCCCTGCGCTCGGGTGCTCGCAAGGTTACCGTGTACGCCCGATCGCGCCATATCTCTGCCATCGATGACGAGGTGGAGCTGACCGAGCTTGACGGTGCCGAGATTATGTGCGGCAAAGCGATCTGCGCCATCGACGATAACGGTCCGGTGTTCGAGACGGCTATCTTTGACGAGGACAACAACGTGGTGGGCTACGAGGAAGAGCTCGACCATGCGTCTGCCGACACGGTTGTGATTGCGGCGTCTCAGGTGCCCAAGGACAAGCTTGTGCTTACGACGGGCGGTCTGGAGACCGATCATCGCGGCCTTCTTTCGGTCGACGAGTACGGTATGACCACCGTGCCTGGCGTCTTTGCCGCCGGCGACGTGGTCAACGGCCCGCTCACCGTGGTCCATGCTGTAGCCGGTGCCAAACTCGCCGTCGAAGGCATGACCAGCTACCTGGGCCTCTAACACATTCCATCCATCAGTTGCGGTGAAATACGGACTGTTTTGGCTGTCAAAAGCCTCATCTACTCCGTATTCCACCGCAACTTTTTGTGGGGATCGGATTAAACGCGGGGGAGGGCGAGCGGGTACGGCCGCGGCGGTTGCTGATACGATAAGTACGTTAGCAACTGCCGCCGAGCGGCTTAAACGAAAGGAAGCCTGTATGGAGTCATCCGCCTACCCGATGCTCTTTAGCCCGATCAAGGTCGGTACGACCGAGGTCAAGAACCGCGTCTTTATGCCGCCGGTGTCCACCAACCTGGCCGATCATGGCTATGTTACCGACGACTTGGTCGATCATTACCGTGCCCGCGCCAAGGGCGGCGTGGGCCTCATCATCACCGAGGTCGTGACGGTCGAGCCCACCTATACCTATCTGCCGGGTGACATGTGCTGCTACGACGACACGTTTATCCCCGGCTGGGAAAAGCTCGCCGCGGCCGTCCACGAGTACGGCTGCAAGATCATGCCGCAGCTCTTCCACCCCGCCTACATGGCCTTTAACATCCCGGGCACGCCGCGCTTGATCGCTCCGTCCTTTGTGGGCCCGTCTTACGCCCGCGAGGCACCGCGCCCCATCACGGTCGACGAGATCCACGAGCTCACGCATCAGTTTGGCGACGCTGCCGTGCGTATGCAGAAGGCCGGTGTCGATGGCGTTGAGGTCCACGCAGCGCACGCCCACGGTATGCTCGGCGGCTTTTTGACTCCGCTCTACAACAAGCGCACCGACGAGTACGGCGGCTCGCTCGATGCCCGCATGCGCTTCCTGCTCGAGGTCATCGCCGAGATTCGCGAGCGCTGCGGCAAGGACTTTATCATCGACGTCCGCATCTCGGGCGATGAGTACACCGATGGCGGTCTGACCCTCAACGATATGATTTATGTCTCGCGTCGCCTGGAGAAGGCCGGCGTCGACATGATTCATGTGTCGGGCGGCACCACCATCAAGCGCGGCTCCGCGATTCCCGCCGCCGGTACCCAGCAGGCCTCGCACGCCGCCTGCTCGCGCGAGATTAAGAAGCACGTCAACATTCCCGTCGCCACCGTCGGCCGCATCAACGAGGCCTGGATCGCCGAGGAGCTGATCGAGGACGGCGCTGCCGACATCTGCATGATGGGCCGCGCCAATCTGTGCGATGCCGAGTTCTGCAACAAGGCCGCTGCCGGCAACGCCGACGACATCCGCCCCTGCATCGGCTGCCTGCGCTGCCTGAACGGCATTATGTTCGGCAAGCGCATCTCCTGCACCGTCAACCCGGACGTGGAGCGCGACGAGGCTGGCTACGAACCTGCTGCCGAGGCCAAGAACGTGCTCGTTGTGGGCGCTGGTCCTGCGGGCATGGAGGCAGCCTATATTGCTGCCAAGCGCGGCCACAACGTGGTGCTCGTGGATAAGCAGGATGAGCCGGGCGGCGAGATGCGCATCGCGGCCGTTCCTCCGGCAAAGCAGGAGCTCACCCGCGTGATCAAGTACCAGTATCGTCGTCTGGCCGAGGCGGGCGTGAAGTGCGTCTTTGGTACCGAGCTCTCGGCCGAGGACATTCAGCGCGACTACGCGGGCTACGAGGTTGTCCTGGCTTATGGCGCTGAGCCCATCGCCCCGGCCTTCATGCAGGGCTTTAAGCAGGTTATGACGGCTGACGACCTGCTGGGTGGCAAGGCTTTCCCGGGCAAGAAGATCGTCATCGTGGGCGGCGGCACCGTCGGTTGCGAGCCAGCAGATTACCTGGCCCCGCTGGTCAACGACCTGTCGCCGGCCAACCGCGATGTCACCGTCATCGAGATGACCAAGACGCTCGCCGCCAACGAGGGCGGTGCCGGTCGCGCGGTGCTCATCACGCGCATGCTCTCCAAGGGCGTCCACGTGCTGACCGAGGCCAAGGTGACCGAGATCACCGAGGACACCATCAGCTACGAAAAGGACGGCGAGGTCCACACCATCACCGGTGCCGATACGCTGGTGCTGGCGATGGGCTACCGTCCCAATACCAAGTTGGCCGACGACCTTGCCGCTGCCGGCGTTGCCACCCACGTGCTGGGCGATGCCAACAAGTGTGGCAACATCCGCGATGCCATCGGCGATGGCTATAAGGTTGCCTGCGAGCTCTAGTTAATCCCTTGGTGCATGGGGCCTGTCCCCGCGGCGTCAGTCGGTAGATAGCAAAAAGCGGCGGTCGTCCCGTACGTGGGACGACCGCCGCTTGCGTTAGCTGCAATGAGTTGTGCGATTAGAGGCCTAGGATCTCCTTGACCTTGGCGATGATGGCCTCGTCGGTTGCGTTGGCAAAGAAGTACTCCTGGAAGTGCTCGCCGGCAAGTGCGCCCTTCACCAGGTCCTGGTCGAGCTCGTCCAGGATGTCGACGAGCGGACGCATGGTCACAGCGCGGACGCCGTCGAGGATCTTCTTGTTGCGCTGCTCGGGCTCAACACGCTCGGCAGGATAGCCGTTGCCCGAACCAAAGCTAAAGAGCTTCTCGAAGGTGTACTCGAGATTGAGCTCCTGGCCCCAGCCGTTCTTGAGGGCGAAGGGCATGGCAACGGCGTTGCCATCGTTGACCTGGGCAAAGGTGTAGGCGTCGAGCGGGTCGGCAACGTGGCCGCACAGCACGCCGGGGAAGGAGTTACAGGCGAGCATGGCGCCCTCGCCGGTGCCGCAGCCGGTCACGACGTAGTCGGCAGCGCCGGAGTTGAGCAGCACGGCGGCCAGGATGCCGTTCTGCACATAGGTGAGGGGCTTGGAGTCGGCGTCGGCATACATGCCATAGTTAAAGACGGTGTGGCCCATGGGCTCGACAACCTTCTTAAGGGCAGCCTCGATCATAGGGTTCTTGGAGTTCTGAGAGTTCTCATTGATCAGAGCGATTTTCATTGCGAATTACCTTCCTATTTCTAACTTGCGGTGGAATACGGACTGTTTTGCCTGATAGAAGCCAAAACCAATCCTTATCTCACCGCAACTCAAATGAAAAACGAGTGGATGAAACCTGATGTGGGCAGTTGCGGTGACGCTTATTGAGGCTGCTTTCCAATGTATGCGAGGATGCCGCCGTCGACGTAGAGGATGTGGCCGTTGACGAAGTTCGACGCGTCGGAAGCCAGGAACACGGCGGGGCCCTTCAGGTCCTCGGGCGTGCCCCAACGGGCGGCCGGCGTCTTGGCAATGATGAACTGGTCAAACGGGTGGCGGCTGCCGTCGGGCTGCGTCTCGCGCAGCGGTGCGGTTTGCGGCGTGGCGATGTAGCCGGGCCCAATGCCGTTGCACTGGATATTGGCCTCGCCAAACTCCGAGCAGATGTTCTTGGTGAGCATCTTGAGTCCGCCCTTGGCGGCAGCATAGCCGGCGATGGTCTCGCGACCCAGCTCGCTCATCATCGAGCAGATGTTGATGATCTTGCCGTGGCCCTTGGCGATCATGCCAGGCAGGCAGGCCTTTGACACGATAAACGGTGCGTTGAGGTCGATATCGACGACGCGGCGGAAGTCCTCGGCGCTCATGTCGAGCATCGGGGTACGCTGGATGACGCCGGCGTTGTTGACCAGGATGTCGGGCGTGGTGCCAAAGTCGGCCTCGATCTTGGCGATGAGCTCGGCGACGACAGTCTCGTCGGTGACGTCGGCAACATAGCCGTGAGCGTCAAAGCCCAGCTCACGGTAGTGCTTCTCGGCTTCGGCGACTTTGTCGGCGTGACGGGCGTTAAAGGCGATCTTGGCGCCGGCCTCTCCGAGCGCCTCGGCAATGGCCATGCCAATGCCGTAGGTGGCGCCGGTCACCAGTGCGACCTTGCCGTCCAGACGGAAGCTGTCCATAAGATCAGACATAGCGATCCTTTCAAAAGAAACGTTCATCTATATAAGTCTTGCTTTTCATACAAGGTCAGTATAGGTGAAGCAGCGTAATAGCCACCCCTTATTCCCTAAAATCAGGTGAACGTTCACTTTTAAAAGGCGAACGGTAGTCTCGCCCTTGCCGTGCGGACGTCTATTTGCTCTGTTCCTGCGCTCCCTCTGCGATCATGTTGCGGTTGTACACCAGATGCAGGTACATCGCGTCGTGCGCTGCGGTGGGATTGCGCGCGGCGATGGCGTCGGCCACGCCACGGTGGGTGCGGATGGTTTCCTCAACCAGCTTTTTGCCGGTCACGTCAATAAACAGGGGGACAGGCGCCTTGAGCACGCCCATTAGGCGGGGAACGACGAGGTTGCCGCAGCTTTCGGCAATTGCGATGTGAAACGCGGTGTCGGCGGCAGAATAGTCTTCGTCCCGCGCGGCCAAGTGCTCGGACTCATCGCAAAGCTCTTTAATGCAGATGATTTGATCGTCGGTCGCGTGCTCTGCGGCCATGCTGGCCATCTGCGGCTCGATCATAAAGCGCACTTCGAGCAGGTCGCGTGCCAGGCGCCTCTTGTCATCGATAAAGGTAAAGCCCAGCGGATCGTCGGCAACGCCGGGGTTTGATGCCACATAGGTGCCCGAGCCCTGTTTAATGCGCACGATGTTGCGCGACTGCAGCAGCTTCATAGCCTCGCGTACGGTGCTCCTGCCAGCACCCAGGCGCTCGACGAGCACAGCCTCCTTGGGCAGGCGGTCGCCTTGCTCAAGATGCTCATCCAGGATCAGTTGAATAATTTTCTCCGAAATCTGCTCGGGGAGTCCCGAATCGGCTCGTGCCACGCTTCACCTCATATCAAAAGAATTCATCAGAGCTATTCTAGCTCATTTAACAGAAGCCGCGGTGGTTCGCTCCGACAATGGAGAACTGTAAGTGGCCGTTTACCGTCAAAAACAGATCGTTCAGCAAATACATCAGATGTATTTCGAAAAAGTTTCCCTTTTAAACATCAGACCTATTGAAAACGCGCTATAGTCTAAGCCGAATTCAAAAGGTCTGATGAATTGGAGGAAAGATGTCAGACCCAACGTTTATGGCCGACCCCACCAGGCTGGTCATCGCCGCCATCGTGGGCATCGCGCTGCTCGAGGGACTTGCCGCTGGTTATGGGATTGTGCCGCCGTATTCCGGAGATCGGTAGAGCACACGTCTGGGCTACAGACACTCTCTCGCGGGGG
>CALLST010000258.1:0-1789 GCA_938011875.1 uncultured Collinsella sp.
CCGATGTTAGTCGATGCCCCAAAGCGGCTGCAGGTTAAGCCCTACAGCGTATGTCTAAGACGAATCGAACTATTCGTCCCAGGAGAGGTTCTTACCAGTCTTTTTTGCCAGCAGCAAGAACAGGCCGATAATAACGTTGCATGCGATGCAGAAGATGAAGACGCCCTGGAAGGAGCCGACAAGCTCATAGACCTTCATCATAACGGGCATGCCAAAGGCGCCGACGATATAGCCCACGGAGCAGATCAGCGCGAAGATGCGACCGAAATCGCGGGAGCCAAAGACATCCATAACCAAAACGGTCAGGGCAGTGCCAGCGATGACGTACATTACGTCGTTCACGCCTGCTGCGAGGATGCTGAGCGTCGAGTTGCCGCTGCTCATCATGAGCATGACAAAGGAGAGGATGGAGACAGCGAGCCAGCCCAGAATGGCCTTCGTGCTGCCGAACCTATCGCAAGTGGTGCCGACGATCGGATTGAGGAACAGATCGAAGAGCGATGCAGCGGATACCATGAAGCCGCCCACCATGGGGCTAAAACCAACCTCGGAAGCATACGTCGGGAAGAGCTGGTTCATGCAGCAAGTGAGCTGAACGAGACAGAGGAAGCCGATGCAGAAGAAGAAGGCAGGCGACTTAATGGCGCGCGCATAGCTAACGTCACGCGTGCTATCCTCGGTCGTCTCCTCGGTCTCGGTGACCGTCTCGCCCTCGACGTAGCCATAGGGCAGCATGCCCTTGTCCTGAGGCTTATAGCGAATAATCAGGACGGAAGCGGGGAGAATGAGCACGGCGGAGACGCCAGCGAGCACCAGATAGCCAGTCCTCCAGCCAGCGGCCTCGATGACAGAGGTGATGACGGGGCTCATGATGAGCATGTAAATCGAGTTCACTGCCCAAGCGAGACCGATTGCCAGGCCACCAGATTTTTTGAACCACTGGTCAATAACGTCGGACATGGCGACGCCGGTGGTGAAGGCGAAGCAAACGCCAATCAGGGCGCCAGCGGCGATGAACATCCAGACTTCGGTGTAGAAGGCCATGCCTGCGCCGGCAGCGAGCAAAATAAGCTCGACAACGGGGAGCCAAACCTTGCCAACGACCTTGGGAATGAGTTTTCCGACAAACGGAAGAGCTGCCGCAAGACCAATGAGCGTTGCGGTGAAGTAATACGAGAAGATGGAATAGTCAAACCCGAACTCCTCGCACACGGGTGCGACGAAGGAGCCCGCGATGACGCTATAGGATCCGGTCGTGCCGGCAGACATAAGGCCGAGCGCGATTACGAGAACCCATGCGTAAACCTTGCTGCTCTTTAACTTTGCATTATCCATTGATACAGCTCCTAGAGACCCAGAAGGGCACACATAACAGCCTTGATGGTGTGCTGACGGTTCTCTGCCTCACGGAAGATGACCGAAGCGTTGGCCTCAAAGCACTCGTCGGCAATCTCAAAGCCCTCGGTGATGATTTCGCGATGGAGGTCGTTCTTGCACTGGTCGAGGAGCATTTTGCCGACACGGTGATCTGCGTTATGGACAGAGGGAAGCTCATGCATGCAGAAGATGTCGGGATTGTTGGTGCGCTTGCACAGCTCGCTGGTGACGCGATAGGGGTACAAAGACTCGGCATCGCCCAACCAGGAGTTGTAGTCGTCGGGATCCAGAACCTCTTCGCCGCACTCGGGGTTGATGTAGCGCCACTCCTCGGTAACGATAACGTCAACGCCATCCAGGGCATCGAGGTCAGAGGTGATGGTAAAGGTCCTATTGGGAGCGTACTTGGCGT
>CALLST010000259.1:0-6916 GCA_938011875.1 uncultured Collinsella sp.
TCTGAGCCAGTTCGCATAATGTGACAAAGGGACAGTCTCTTTGCCACATCACAAATAAGGCGCGCCGGGGATGAATTCCCTGGCGCGCCTTTGCGTTGATGCCGATGTCGTTTTGTGCCGCTTGCGTTCCTAGCGTTCGTCCACGAGCTTGGCGACGAGGGCCTTGAGCTCGGCCACCTCTCGCTCGAGTTCCTTGACGCGGCGGGCGTTCTCGGTGATGCCCTGACGGTTGAGCGCGGACTGCTCGGCGGCGGCGTCGGGCATGTACTCGCGATGCTGCTTGGCATCGAAGCTCTCCTCGAACACGCGGCAGCCGTTGCGCTTGATGATGCGTCCCGGCACGCCCACGACGGTGCAGTTGTCGGGCACGTCCTTGACGACAACCGAGTTGCCGCCGATCTTGACGTTGTTGCCGATGCGGATGTTGCCGAGCACCTTGGCGCCCGTGCCCACGGTGACGTTATCGCCGAGCGTTGGGTGGCGTTTGCCGGTCTCGTTGCCGGTACCGCCGAGCGTGACGCCCTGGTAGAGCACGCAGTTGTCGCCCACGATGGTAGTCTCGCCGATGACGACGCCCATGGCGTGGTCGATAAAGAAGTGCTTGCCGATCTGTGCGGCGGGATGAATCTCGACGCCGGTGATGTGGCGGGTGATTTGCGAGAGCACGCGGGCGAGCGAGCGATGACCGTGCTCCCAGAGCCAGTGCTCGGGCACGTGGTTCCACTTGGCGTGCAGGCCAGGATAGGAAAGGAAAATGACCAGACCGTTTTGCGCGGCGGGGTCCTGCGCTTGGACGGTCTTGATGTCCTCGCGAATGGTATTGATAAAGCTCACCGGCCGCCCTCCCTTAGCGCCATGGCAATGCGATTCAATAAAGTATAGCGATTCGCTAGGGATTAGGAAGGACAATCTTGGCGGCATTGCGCAACAGGTGTCAGTTATGCAAACTTGCTGGTAATGGAGTCATGCTTTTGTGGGGTTGCGCACGAGGGGGCGCCGCAACCGTATACTGGTCAACTTGGACGTATCCGCGCCCACAACTGAGAGGTTTTACTTCATGGGTTTCATCAATTTTATCGCCGAGCTGCTTAAGGACCCGCGCACCGCGATCGCCAGCTGGATCGCCGCCGGCCCGCTTATGGCCTACGGCTGCGTGTTCTTGATCATCTTTATCGAGACGGGCGTGGTGTTCTTCCCGTTCCTTCCCGGTGATTCGCTGCTGTTCGCCTCGGGTTTCTTTGCCCACAACGGCGGCTTTAACATTGTGGCGCTTCTGGCCACCGCATGGGCCGCTGCCATTTTGGGCGATCAGTGCAACTTTATGATCGGTCACTTCTTTGGCAAAAAGATCATCGCTTCGGGCAAGGTCAAGGCCATGACGCCCGAGCGCATCAAAAAGTCCGAGGACTTCTTGGACAAGTGGGGCCACCTGGCCATCTTCCTGGGTCGCTTCTTCCCGTTTATTCGCACCTTTGTGCCCTTTATCGCCGGCATGGGCGGCATGCACTGGCGCAACTTCGTTATCTTTAACGTGCTGGGCGGCATGACCTGGTCAACGCTCTTTACGCTGCTGGGCTACTTCTTTGGCGGCATCCCCTTTGTGCAGGAGCACTTTGAGCTGCTAATCGTTGGCATCGTTGCCGTGTCGATTATCCCGACCGTGGTCGGTCTGGTTAAGGCTAAGCTGGGCAAAAAGAACGCTTAGCTCGAGCCAGCGCGCAAACCGTGCAGTTGAGGCCCGTCACCGCTTACGGTGGCGGGCCTTTTTGCTTCGGTCAAATGAAAATACTTTAGTTAGTTAAAGAAAAACGTTTTATCCGACGCGCGTGCGGAGTACAATCTCGTGCATGCGAATCGACGTGCCATCGGCTTTGATGCCGTTTGCGTGTCCCGTCCGGCTCTACGCTCCGGGCGTGCGACGTTGCGACGCGGTCGGCCTCGGTCCTTGCGTGCGGGTTCGCGAGTGTGCAACTGTGTATGTAAGGAGCGACATATGACTGTCGAGAAGAAGGATATCGATTGGGGTAGCCTCGGCTTTGGCTACATGAAGACCGATTACAGCTACGAGGCTCATTGGAAGGATGGCGAGTGGGACGAGGGCGGCCTGACCACCGACCACACCCTGCATGTCTCCGAGTGCGGCGGTATCTTCCATTACTGCCAGGAGGTCTTTGAGGGCCTGAAGGCCTACACCGCCGAGGACGGCAGCATCGTCTGCTTCCGTCCCGACATGAACGCTGAGCGTATGTATAACTCTGCCCAGCGCCTCGAGATGCCCCCGTTCCCCAAGGACAAGTTCGTTGAGGCCGTCAAGCAGGTCGTTTCTGCCAACGCCGCCTGGGTTCCGCCCTTCGGTTCCGGCGCGACCCTGTACGTGCGTCCGTTTATGATCGGCTCCGGTGACGTGATCGGCGTGGCTCCCGCTCCTGAGTACACGTTCCGCATTCTCGTGACCCCGGTCGGTCCGTACTTTAAGGGCGGCCTCAAGCCCGTCAAGCTGCGCGTTTCCGAGTATGACCGTGCTGCACCGCACGGCACCGGCAACATCAAGGCCGGCCTGAACTACGCCATGTCCCTTAAGCCCACGATGGAGGCCCATCGCGAGGGCTATGCCGAGAACCTGTATCTCGACTCCGAGTCCCGCACCTATGTCGAGGAGACCGGTGGCGCCAACGTCCTGTTCGTGAAGGAAGACGGCACCCTCGTCGTTCCGCAGTCGCACACCGACTCCATCCTGCCCTCTATCACCCGTCGTTCGCTCGTTCAGGTTGCTCAGGACCTGGGCATGACCGTTGACCAGCGCCCCGTCGAGTGGGCCGAGGTCAAGGCCGGCACCTTTGTGGAGTGCGGCCTGTGCGGCACCGCTGCCGTCATCTCCCCGGTGGGCGAGATCGACAACAAGGTCTATGGTGCCGATGAGACCGTGACTTTCCCGGCTGGCTACACCGAGATCGGCCCTGTGATGAAGAAGCTCCGCGAGACCCTGACTGGCATCCAGTCCGGTGCTGTCGAGGACAAGCACAACTGGGTTTACACCGTCGCGTAATTTGTCTTACCTATCCGGGCAGAGAACAAGTTCCCTCCCGGCGCGTCCTCGGACATGCAAGAAGCCCTCGCTGCGCACTTCGTGCGGCGAGGGCTTCTTGCGTCCTGCGGAGTGCGCCGGGAGGGAACTTGTTCTCTGCCCTGCGGGTTCGGCGATGTCACAACGGGCAATGATTAATCTGAATAAAGATGGTGCGCGGCCTTTTAGGCTGCGCTTTTGCTTTGCTTCGCGCCATGTGGGGGCGGTGGCGACGTGCATTTTTGCGAGTATTCTGCAGTCGAAGGTCCCTGCATACCGATCTCGGGCAAAAAATCGGGAGTTCTCGATGTTTTCTACGAATGATGGGCGGGGTTATGGGCTGGCAGCGTTTGATTTGCAGGGATATTCGCGGTCTTTGGCATTTATCGTGGCGCCCGAAGCTCTTGGTTATGTTGAATACTCCTAAAAATGCACGGTGCTTAGAGGGGGACCTTCACAACAAAGGAAACCGCCCCGTCGAAGTATGCATTCGACGGGGCGGTTTATGCATATACGCAATTAAGGATACGCTGAGGATTTGTTAGAACTTGACGGTCGGTGCCTGGCGGGCGGCTTCGGCGGCCTCGAAGCCCTGGCGCTCCTTAAACTGGAAGATGCCGGCAAAGATGACAGCCGGGAACGTTTGAATGGCGTTGTTGTAGCTGAGCACGCAATCGTTGTAGCTCTGGCGTGCATAGCTAATCTTGTTCTCGGTATCCTCGAGCGATGCCTGCAGCTGCGTAAAGTTGGTGTTTGCCTTAAGATCGGGATAGGCCTCGGCTACGGCGAAGAGCTGACGCAGCGCACCGGTCAGCACGTTGTCGGCTTCCATCTTGGCTTCGGGCGTGGTGGCCTTGACGGCGGTGTTGCGCGCGCTGATCACGGCGGAGAGCGTCTCCTGCTCGTGCTTGGCGTAGCCCTTGACGGTCTCGACCAGGTTGGGGATCAGGTCGTTGCGACGCTGCAGCTGCGTATCGATGTTCTGCCAGGCGTTATCGATGCGGTTACGCTTGGTGACCATGTTGTTGTAGATGCCGGCGATGGCGCAGGCAATCACAATGACAACAACGATGCCGATGATGACGGGAAGCATGATGTCTCCGTTTCGAATGGCCGCGGCGGCATGCGCCAGCTGCCGTTGGTATAACGCTACTAGTATACCCGCAACGTTTTGCCGTGCCGAACTTTCCGGTAAGCGTTGTGTTTTCGTCGGGGTCGGCACCGGGGCAAAGCGCGCGAGGTACAGGTGTAAGATATGCGACAGATTGACGAGTGTTGTCTTTGCCCTGAGGATGGCGATACCAGTGGACCTTCGCATCAAGAAAACCTACCGCGCCCTGTTCGATGCCTTTACCGAGCTTCTCGAGGAGCATCGTTTTGAGGACCTGACGGTTGCCATGCTGTGCGACCGCGCCATGATTCGCCGCACGACGTTCTACAAGCACTTTCGCGACAAGAACGATTACTTTGCCTTTTATATCGATGAGCTCATGTCGGGCTTGCCGCAAAAACAGCCCGATGAGGCCGGCGTGGTATCTGCCGAGGACGTGCGCGCGCTTCGGCACGCGATTTTGGACGATGCCATGGATTTGATTCTGGCGCACGAGCGGCTCATGGATAACATTTTGGCAAGCAGCATGTCGGGCATGTTGACCAACGTTATTTGCGACCGCATTGCCCGCTCCATCCGCGAGCGTGTGATGAACGTGCTTGCCGAGGATGCCCTGGCCCCCGTGTCACTCGAGACGACGTCTGAGTTTGTCGCCGGCGGTATTATTCGACTTTTCACGATATGGTGGGAATCGGGCCACGATCTTGAGCGTCGACCCGAGATGGCCGACGTGGTCGATGCGCTGTTTGAGCGGACCATGACGCCGGTGCATCACTAGAAGTGGCGGAGAGAGGGGGATTCGAACCCCCGGAACGCTCTCGCGCTCAACGGTTTTCAAGACCGCCGCATTCAACCGCTCTGCCATCTCTCCGTGAGTCGTAATGATAGCATCGTTTTGAATTTGCAACAGGGAAGGCGAACGATGACGATCACCGAAATCGACGAGAAGTTCATGCGCGAGGCGTTGGCGGAGGCGCGAGCCGCCGCGGCGGTGGGCGAGGTGCCCATCGGAGCCGTGGTGGTGCGCGACGGCGAGATCGTCGCGAGGGCGCACAATCGGCGCGAGCTCGACCAGGACCCTTCGGCGCATGCAGAGTTCGCGGCCCTGTGCGCCGCCGCCCAGGCGCTTGGCCGCTGGCGCCTTTCCGATTGCACGGTCTACGTGACGCTCGAGCCCTGCTGCATGTGCGCGGGGCTTATGGTCAATGCGCGCGTGGGGCGCTGCGTGTATGGCGCGAGCGACGCCAAGGCGGGCGCATTGGGATCCCTATACGATTTGAATGCCGACTCGCGCCTGAATCATCGGTTTAACGTGACGGCTGGGGTCCTGGCGGATGAATGCCGCGAGCTGCTGAGTAGCTATTTTGGCGGTCTGCGCGGAGCGGGCGGCGCTGATTGCGGTTGTGGGGCCGATCTTGAAGCACACGCCGCTCACGCCGCAGCGCTTGCAGGTGCCGGTGAGGATGCTGGCACGGCGGTTGACTTTGGTCCTGCGTGCCGCCGACCCCGCCGTGTGCTGTTGGCGATCGACTCCTTTAAGGGCAGCGTTTCGAGCGCGCAGGCAGAGGCGGCCGTTGCCGAAGGCGTGCGCCGTGTGTGGCCGGATGCCCAGGTGGCCGCGTTGCCGCTGGCAGATGGTGGCGAGGGGACGCTCGATGCCGTTGCTGCGTGCGGCGGTGAGATTGTGACCTGCGATGTCGCAGGCCCCTTGGGCGACCGCGCGTCTGCCCGGATGCTGGTGGACGGCGAGCGCGAGTCCGCGGTCATCGAGATGGCCGAGGCGGCGGGTATTGGGTACTCGCCCTGTACAGAATCGGCGGCGCTTGCGGCTTCGACCTATGGCGTGGGCGAGCTCATGCTTCGCGCGGTTCGCACGGGCGCAAAGACTATCTATATTGGCTTGGGCGGCAGTGCCACCAACGACGGTGGCGCCGGCATGCTGCAGGCGCTGGGCGCGCGTGTGGTCGATGATCAGGGATGCGATGTCGCCCCCGGTCTTGCCGGCCTTAAGCAGGTGGCGAGCGTCGATTTGGCGCCAGCGCTGCAGGCTTTGGATGATGTTCGTATCGTTGTGCTTTCCGATGTCGAGAATCCGCTCGTGGGGCGTCGAGGCGCACTGGCGGTGTTTGGCGGGCAGAAGGGCCTGCCGGCGGATGATGCCGAGGCGCTGGGCAAGTACGACAACTGGATGGTCGGCTACGGTCGCCTGCTCGATGCTGCGATTGCCGGAGCTCGAGCCCAGGGTTTGTTGCGCACACCCGAGGGCGCACGGACATTTGGCTCGGTGCTCGGTGTGCCCGGCGCGGGCGCTGCCGGTGGCTTGGGCGCGGCGTTGCTGGCGCTCGGTGCGGAGCTGCGCTCGGGTGTAGAGACGGTGCTCGATCTCGTGGGGTTTGACGAGCGCGTGCGCGATGTCGACCTGGTCATAACGGGCGAGGGCAATATGGACGAGCAGTCCGCTGCCGGCAAGGCGCCGGTGGGCGTGGCCCGTCGGGCCAAGCGCTATGGCAAGCCGGTTGTTGCCGTCGTGGGCGGTCGTGCCGACAACCTGGATGCGGTGTATGGGCGGGGCATCGACCTTGTGCTGCCGGTCTGTCGCAAGCCCATGCCCCTCGACCAGGCGCTCGGTGTGCAAGAAGCCACAACCAACCTCATCTGCGCCGGCGAGTCTGCCGCCCAATCCTACGACCTCGCTCGCCTCTAAGGCCTATCTCCCTATAAGTTGCGGTGAAATACGGAGT
>CALLST010000260.1:0-6911 GCA_938011875.1 uncultured Collinsella sp.
ACCATGGTCCCGTCGGCGTTTGCGCGGGCGTAGACGTCGACGTACTGCTTGTGGACGCGCCGACCTGGCCTGTCGCCGCGGGCGCGCACCGTGATGCCGCCGCCGAAGTCCTTGGTGTGATCTGTCACGCGGGCGTCACCGCCATGCCGCTGCCACGCTCGACGAACCAGTCGCCGTGCTCCCACCAGACCGTCTTGCGCTGCTTTGCGATGCAGACGTCGTAGCGCACGCAGAGATTGCCGAAGAGGGCGCGGCCGAACTCGGAGCGGAAGTAGATGGACTCGACCTGCCAGGAGCGGCCGTCGGGCCAGTGGATGGTGACCGGGTCGGACGGGCCACGGTCGGGGTCGTCAGTCCCGTTGACGTCCACCGGGATGTAGATGCGGCGGTCCTCCGTGGGGATGCCGCAGGTGCCCGCGAGGGAGTGCTTCTTCATAATCATATGCCTTACCTCCCGTACACGTGTTCGTGTTTTGCTTCTACCAGTATCGGTCGGGCGTTTGGTTTTGTAAAGCGAACATGGTGTGGGGGTTGCGTGGTTGTGTCTGGGCGGGGTGGTAAAAGGGCGAGTGCTTGCGTTGGTCTATCATCTGATGCCAATACGAGCGAATGGGAGCCATCTTGTTTACTTACTATCATGTCGATAAATGGGGAAATCTCGTCGCCGTCGATCTGCTTCCCTACATCGTTGCGGCCGTTGTCTCGATTGTTCTCATCTGCTGCGTCGTCTCTCTGGTGCGAAGAGTCCTGGCGAATCCCTTTCACTACCCATACTTCGTCGAGCGGTTCGATGTCTCCGGCAGGCGCAACGTGAAGATCGACGACCTGATAGATCGCTTTATGCTCGAGCCCGCCAACTGGGAAAAGATAGTCGCGGAGCGCTCCTACATCCAGGAGTGGAAGGCACAGCAGGAGGAATACCTGAAGACCTGCAGCCTGCGGAAGCGCCGGGAGCGGCAATACGCCGAGACACTCGACGACGCGCACACGTTCCAGTTTGTCACGTGCCGTGAGCAGACACGCTACAGGCAGAGGAACTACGTGAAGACGTCCTACAAGGTGTCCGTGGACGATAGCGTGATGGCCGTGAGCTGGGACTGGGTTGTGAACAGGCGAAACCGCCTCGCCGCCATTAACGACGAAGCGACGCTCAGGGATTACCATGCTCGCAACCAGCGGAAGCTGATGACTAAACAGCTGCGCGAGCAGATAGCGCGAAGGGACAACTACACCTGCCAGATGTGCGGGAAGTACATGCCCGATGGTGTTGGATTGCACATCGACCATATCGTGCCGGTCGCTAGGGGCGGTAAGACCGTGCCGTCTAATCTGCAGGTGCTCTGCTCGAAGTGCAACGGGCGGAAGGGCGCGAGGTAGCCGCTTGCTCGCTATTCTTCGAAGAAGTCCGTGTCCACGGCCTTGATTTCGTAAACCTGCCTTGTGCTCACGCCGACACCGTAGTCGATCATGAGGCCGGCGAGCGCGGGGCCGTCGACGAGCACGACCGTCTGGCCGAGTAGACCTTCTGCATAGCGTCGTGCCTCCTTCGAGAACCGGGCAGTTGTGATAACCATCCGTCCCGCGGCGACACGCTATCGGGCGATGTTCATCAACCCCAATATGCAACGTCGCTATCCGCGAATCATGAATCCCCTTCAGCTGTTACTTCACCTTCCATGCGGCGGGCCAGTCGGCAGGCTGGGCCTTCTCGTTCAGGGCTGGCAACTCGTTAACGATAGCGATGGTCTCCATCGACACGGTCACGACGCGCTCGACCAGGTCGACGATATAGCGCGGGTCGTCGCTGTAGTCGTTGGGGTCGTTGACGATGCCCGACGCCTTGTCCTTGCGGACCTGATAGCGATCCATGAGCCAGCCGATGGCCGAGCGCCCATTAACGACGTACTCGTATGCCTCCAGTGGGATGCCGCGCAGCGTCATGTTCTCGGCGACCTTGAGGACGGTCATGTCCTGGCCCTTGGGATGCTCCTCGTCCTTCTTATGCGGGCCGAATTTCATTTTGACCGTTCGCCCAGGGTTCACCGAGTCGCCGTCCTCGACGATTGACGCCCACGGATCGACCGCCTCGTAGTCAAGATGAAGACGGGCGAGCTTCCGACCTGCTTCGGAGAATCTAGCGAAGTCCGCGGCAAGCGGAATGCGAGGAAGCTCCTTCTTGAGATTCGACTCGAACCGTTTACGATACTCGGGAGAATGCAAAATGCCGTAGACGTAGTAGAAAATATCCGTCTTGTTGAGCTCGATACCTCCGTCTTTTTTGTAGCGTTTTGGGAATGCATGGGGATAGACGTCACGGAAGACCTTGATCGCCTCATCGGTAATGGCATCATGACGCGTGTAGGTCTTCTCAGGACGAGTCGCCTCATCCCCGAAAAGCGACGTTTGCCCACTGGAGACGACATAGTCGTTCTCGTCGAAGAGCATTGTCCCAACCTGCTTCTCCTCATACCAATAAAGGGGCAGACATTGACCCTTCGACAGCCTGTCATAATTTGGAATCAAGTCGGTGATTAGACATGAGAACGACGCGCTGCCTATTCCAGAAAACTGAATGAGCAAGTTGTCCGTCTTCATGCCCGTCCCCATAGGAAACAGCTTTGGCTGCTGATACGTCCTCTCATTTAATTCTTTGCTGTAGAACAACCATTGTTTGCAAAACGGGCGATAGGCGCTCAGTACGGTCTCTCCGTCCTCGTACTTCAATTGAGCATTCTTTGCTGCAAAAGACTTCAGCCTATGTGTCCAGCTGATTGTGGTCGGATCGGTATTTATCTTTCCGTCTTTTCCTCTATTCGCATCATATGTATCAAACAACCTCTTCATATTTCGAGCGACTACCTTTTTAGAAAAGGAAATCGCCCAGCTATCGCGGGCAGTCAATATTCCTTGGGAATATATATTGAATGCGCCAAAAGGAGGCTTTTCTTTTTTTATTGCAAGCGGTGCGAAATCGTAAAAAGAATCATCGCGCTGGTTTAACCAGTCTCCGTACTTATCTGGTTCAATCTTCGTCCAATCAATATCGCCATTGACCGCAAACTCTCGAATTCGTTTCAGCTTGTCCTCGCGGCTCAGAGAATCGCCGATGTCATGGTAGTAAACAACACCATGCTCTTTTGAGTCCGGGTTCTTGACTAACATGGTGATGGCGACGCCGATCTTCGCACCGGCGTCGAAAACCTTACCGCCCTCACGCCTCCAGTCGGAGGTGTTCTGGTTTCCCTTAAGATTGAAAACATAGACGCTGTTGAACTCCTCAACGAGCGAGCGCCGAAACCCGTTGGACGAGGATGCGTCTATCCAACCACCGTTGCTCACGAAGCAAACGATCCCCTTGTCCTCGATGCGATCACTGGCCCATCTAAAAGCCCTGATATATGAATCATACAGGCCTTTCTTTAGGCCGGCGTCGCTCTTAGCTGCATACGTGTCTTTGATTCGCCTGTCGAGAGTCGGATAAGACTCGTTCTGATTGTCATCGTTCTCGCTTTTCTGCCCGACCGAATAGGGTGGGTTGCCCACAATCACCCGAATCGGGAGAGCGTTCTGAATGCGCACTCGGTCCGTATTGTCATAGAACACCTCGTCGTCGAGCGTGTTCGACTCCTCGGTCATCTGGAACGTGTCGGTGAGCACCGCCCCCTCGAACGGTTGATAGTCGCCAGCCATGCGGGCATGGTAGGCGTACTCGATATTCACCGTCATGATGTAGTACGCGAGCAGCAAAATCTCGTTGGAGTGGATCTCGCGGGTGTACTTGCGCTTGAGCTTCTCGTCGGGGATGAGGTCGCTCTCGATGAGGTGCGCCATGAACGAGCCCGTGCCCGCGAAGGGGTCCAGGATATGCACGCGGTCGTCGGCGAGCGACTGGCCGAACTCGCGCTTGAGAACGCGGTCGGTCTCACGGAGGATGTAGTCGATGATCTCGGTCGGGGTGTAGACGACGCCCATCTTGTCCGAGGTCGCCTTGAACGCGACCTTGAAGAACTTCTCGTAGAGGTCGCGGATGAGCTGCTGGCGCGCCGCATCCGACTGGATGGCGGCAGCGCGGCGGCGCACGCTCGCATACACGTCGTCGAGGACCTCGGAATCCGATGCCTCCTCGATCTTATGCTCTTCGAGTGCGCCCAGGAAACGTTCGATGGCGACGGACACCGGGTTCGATTTCGCGAACTTGAAGTCCCCGAATAGGGCATCGAAAACCGGGACGGTGATGATGTGCTGGGCGATCATCTCGACCGCGTCCTGCTCGGTGATACTGGGGTTGAGGGAATCCCGGAGGCCGTGCAGGAACGTCTTGAAGCTGCCGGACACCTTGTCGTTCTCGCGGACGAGCCTACCGATGCGCTCTATATGGCGCTGGGCGATCTTCGCCACGTCCTCGGCCCACTCGTCCCAGTAGATGCGCGTGCCGCACTTCTTGACCAGCGTGGTCTTGACGGCCTTCTCCCAGCGCTCGACCGGGAAGAAGGTGAGCCTCATCTGCACGCCCTGTGTGATCTCCGCCGCCTTCTGGCTCTCCTCCTCCTGCTTGAGCTTGAGGTCTCCGGCATCCCACCCCTTCTGGTTGGCAGATCCGGCAACCTTGTTCTTCTCGGCCTCCTGCTGGAGGGCGAGCGCGTTGACCTTGGCCTCGATTCGCTCGTCGTGCGAGCGGAGGGCCTGGAGGATGCTCCAGACGTTCGCGAACACCTTGCTGTCATCGAGCGCCTCCTCCGGCGTCATGCCGGCGGGAACGAAAATGGGCAGGATGATATAGCCGAAGTCCTTGCCCTCGGCGCGCCTCATGACGCGGCCGACGGCCTGGACGACGTCCACGGTCGAGTTCTTGGCATTGAAGAAGATGACGGCGTCGAGGTTGGGCACGTCGATGCCCTCGGCGAGGCAGCGTGCGTTGGTGAGGATGCGGCACTCGTCCTCGGCGACGTCCCCTCCGAGCCAGGTGATGTTTCTCGTGCGCTGGTCGGACGGCATGTTGCCGTCGACGTGGCGCAGCTCGCACTTGAGCGGGAGCTCCTCGTGCTCGTCTTCGGCAAACTTCTCGACGATTTGCGAGAAGGCCTCCGTGATGGTCTTCGATGCATTGATGGTCGAGCAGAAGCCGACGGCGCGGTGTAGCGGCTTGCAATCGGTCACCATGGTCTCGACGTCATCGACGACGAGCATGCCACCGAGGCCGGTCGCGTCGTCGGGCGCGCCCTCGCCGTGATCGACGAGGCCCTTCCAGCAGCCGATAATCTTGCCGATGTCCGAGGGCTCCAGGCTCATTGCGTTGACGCCCTGGTCGCTCTCCAGGGAGGGCAGGCGGTCCCCGATGGCATCCTCTTGGACGGTGAGTACGACGACCTTGTAGTCGGTGAGCAGCTTCTGCTCCACGGCCTCGCCGAACTTGATCTGGTAGGCGGTGGGGCCGTAGATGGACTCGTCGTCCATGGAGGCGATGGTGTAGTCCTCCTCGGCGCCCTTGCGCTTGGCGGTCTCGCCGTAGATGCGCGGGGTCGCAGTCATGTACAGGCGCTTCTTGGCGGCAACGTTCTCGTTGAAGTGGATCTTCATGAAGGCCGAAGCCTCCGTCTTGGAGACGCCGGGGAGCGCGTTGCCGGTCGTGCGGTGGGCCTCGTCGCACACGACGATATCGAACTCGGGCATGCCGAGCGCCTGTGCGTCATGGATGACGCCGATGGATTGGTAGGTCGAGAAGATGACGACCTGCCCGTCGGGGTTTGAGTGCCTGCAACGCCTGAACGAGCGGTACAGGCTCTCGGGATTCGTCGTCGCGGGATACTCGAATGAATCGAGCGTCATCGGGATGACGTCGTCCTTGCGCGACGCCTTCGAGTCCGAGCAGACGACGAGCGAGGACATGGGCACGCGGCTCTGGCCCATCCACTCGCGCATGGACTGTCCGACAAGGGAGATCGACGGCGCGCAGAAGAGGATTGTGCCGGCGGCGGGGCCGATCCAGTCCTCGACGAGGCGGAGGGACATGAGGGTCTTTCCCGTGCCGCACGCCATGATCGCCTTGCAGCGGTCGAACTCCGCCCACTTCTCCTCGATTGCCGCGACCGCGCGCTCCTGATGAGGGCGGAGGTCGTAGGTCACCCGCTTGCCGGCGGGAACACCTTCGATAAACGGGGCCCAGTCGATATTGGAGGCCGCCATCTTGGCGGTATCGATGTACATGGACCCGCTGGCATCGATTTGCTTCTGGAGGTTCTTTCCCGGGCCCTTCGCCGTCGTCATGACCATCAGGGAGTCGACGCCGTCGATAAATGCCGCATGGGCGAAGAACGAGTCGCAGATGCCCTTGGGAAGGTCCTTCTCGCCGTCATAGCACTTGCATTGGATCGCCCACCATTCCCCCGCCTCGGCGGTCTGGGCCATGAGGTCGATTCCGTTGTCTTGGGTGTCGTGGACGGGACAATCATCCCATTCGAGTGCCTGGGCTATCGTCCCGACACGGGAGAAGAACAGCGCGTAGAAAGGGTCGTTCTTGAGATAGTAGACGCAGGCCGCCTCGTACTTGTCACCCTTCTCCTTGGTCGTTGCCGACCCGTTGACGATAGGGTCAAGGGCATCGTAGACGGTCTTCATATAGCGACTCCTTCGTTACAGCTCAGATGTCATCATTTTAGATAAAGTCATTTATCGGTTAATGCTCATTTGAAGGCGAATCGGCGAAGAGAAATACAGTATTAGCAACCTCTCATCAAAAAGCCCGGCATAGCCGGGCTCAACTATATTCGAATGTCGATGATGATCATTACGCAGTCGTGCAAACCGTTTTCTTTAAACAGTCAAACAGCTTGTCGACTTCTTCCGCTTTAGCGCCGAGACGCAGATAGTAGCTACGCAGCTCCTTTCCTGAATAAATCGACGACAGAATGGTC
>CALLST010000261.1:0-5411 GCA_938011875.1 uncultured Collinsella sp.
CGTTATAAGAATGAGCTGAAGGACTGCTTGGCTTATATCGCCGAGGACGAGGCAGCCGCTGCGACGCCCGTGCAGCCCGAGCCCACACCGGCGCCCTCGCCGACACCTGATTCGAATGACGACTCGAGTGACGATGCCAACGATGATAGGATGGATGCGCCCTCGACCGGTGCTGACGGTGATGGCTCTGCTGATGGCACTACCTACAACGTCTCCTACTCGAACGGCTCCGATTCGAACGGCTCTGCTGCGGGCGATTCGTCTTCAAGCTCTGCCGGCAATACGGACAGCGACGCTTCTGGTTCGACCGGCGCTGACACCTCTAACTCATCTACCGGCTCGAGCGATTCGTCCGTTGACACCGGCTCTAACAACGGCTCCGGCTCTGACGCAAACCCTGGTTCCGATGCTTCCAAGGATGACTCGAATAAGGCGCCGGACGTTCCCGTTGCTTCGCCGGACAAGAAGCCTTCTTTCTCCGAGCAGCTTGGTTCTACGCTGGGCTCTTCGCTGATGGCTGGCGTCAATAATGGTTCGACTCAGAACAAGGACAACTCTGATCAGGCTTCCACGGAAAAGACCGAAGCCGTAAAGGGCGACTCCAAGGATAAGGCTTCCGAGAAGGTTGAATCCGATAAGGGTTCTAGCTCTGATGAGAAGGGCGACAAGTCCGGTCAGAAGAAGGACGAGAGCAAGACCGAGGGCGAAAAGAAACAGCCCGAAGACGACGACAAGAGCGGTGCTGACAACCAGGTCCAAGAGCAAAATGACTCCAAGACGGTGACCACTACAACCACGACGACTACAACGACCAAGTCATCTGGCGGTAACATGCCCAAGACGGGCGACCTTATCGTTATGGCGAGCCTTGCCAGTGCAAGCTTGGCCACACTGGGCGCTACGTCTATCGTAAGTGGTAAGCATAAGCTCGATCAGCAGAAGAAAGCTTCTGGGGAGGACGGCTCGGAGGAGTAGCCTCTTGGTTGCTAGATAACTAAAGAGTTGGGACGGGGTCCGGTGCGAATGCGTCGGGCCCCGTTTTGTTGTGCAACGATTAGTTGTGCCCCCTCACACCTCTTGTTGCTACCGTTGCCCGATATGTTTGCGCGGCGTCATCGGTACATGCGATGCGGTCATTACAATTGGCATCGTGCTGCGATTTAGGGGGAACGTTTTGGTGTCTGAACAGGCAAATGTTGATTGTGCTGCTGGCTTTGGCGTGCGCTTGATCGGCTGTGCCGACGATGCGGTTTTGCCCATTGGCATGCACGACTATGCGGAGGCCCTTGGTTGCTGCATGCTGGTTGACAAGACCATGTTTATTGCTGATGTGTTGGACTGCGACGCGTCCGTTGTGGTGTGCTGTCGACCCGAGGGTTTTGGCAAGAGCATGAACTTGTCGATGCTCAGGGCTTTTCTGGAGCGTCCGGCGGTCGGTCGCGCCGGTCGGATCTCGTTTGCCGATGCTCAGATTTGGGATGCGAACGGCGGGCGCTATCGGGATGAGTACGCTTGCTATCCGGTGATATCGCTGGACTTTTCTGGCGCTGCGAGGCGTGGCGCCGCTGTTGCCGACGTCGTGCGTGATGCCCTTTCGGGCGAGTGCGCTCGCTTGTTGGCGCTCTTGGAGGCTCCGGATTTAGCTCGAGATAAGGTGCGTCACATCGAACGTGTCGCGCGTGGCGTGGCGAGCGCGGACGAGGTTGACTCGGTGCTCGGTGTGCTCATAGAGCTGCTGGAGATTGCCTGCGATGAGCAGGTTGTATTGCTCGTTGATGGGTACGATGCGGCGTGGTCTCGCCGTGCGAGCGCGAGGGACGCTTCCGACGCCGATCCGGCAGGGCTATTCGATCGCGTGCTGTTCGACGCCATTGCCACTGCGCGCGATTCGTTGCGGCTGACGTGTCTGATGGGGGAGTGTCCCGGTCCTGCCGAAGCGGCGCTTTCTTCGCGCAGTTGTTCGTATTGTCTGTCGACGCCGCTTTCGACGTGGTGTGACCGTTGGTTCGGCTTTTCGGATGCCGAGGTCCAGGCTCTATTGAATCATGCTGGGCGCGAGGAATACCTGGATGATGCGCGTGAATGGCTCGAGGGGTATCGGTTTGGCAGGGCCTATTGCTCGAGTCCAGAGCGTGTGATCGGTTTTCTGGGCCGAGGCTGCACGGCTCCTGTGCGTGCCGATCTGTATGGATATGCCGATTGCCTGAGTAGGGTAGTTGCCGGGTGGAATCTCGACCGCCTTTCGGTCTTGTTTGATTTGCTCGAGGCCCATGGGTGCGCTGAGGTCCCGCTTTGTTTGGGCACTGCAGAGCCAGATGTCTCGCCTGACGATGGCATGTGGACAGCGCTGTATCTGTCCGGTTTTCTCACGACGGATATGACTGAGGAGCCAGAGCATGGCGATCGCCTCCGTGCTTTGCGATTGCCCAATAACGAGCTTCGTCAGGCCTTGCGTCTAGTGATTATTGAGTGGTTTGAGTGTGCCGCAGAAGACATTCGAGACGTCGATGCGTTTCGCGACGGGCTGTGCCATGGGAACGAGGATACCGTGAGGCGGGCGCTAAGCCGCATCTTGGGAGATGCGGGAATCGGTGCGACCGACCCAGATACGCCGCTGCCATATCATCTGCTCTTGCAGGGGCTCTGCTTTGGCTTGCCGGGCTATGCCAATCCTGCCTCGAGGCGAAAGTGTGGCGCGGATCGCTGGGACATCCAGGTTTTTCCCACGGGCGCCGTGTTCGACATAGCCGATACGATCGGTATGCTCGATGAACGTCCGCTGATAACGATCAACATGATGTATGACCCCGGTGTGGATGCGCTGGGCCTGGAATTGCTGGCCGTGCAGGCGCTGCTCGACATAGAGCGCGACGGCATCGACGAAATCCGTGTGCCACGCCCCGCCATTGGACGCATGCGCTGGGGGTTTGGGTTTGATGGGCAGCATGTGGCTACGGTGTGCCAGCGGCTTTAAGCGCCGAGGTGTTTCCAGCTTCCGTTACTCGGTGTCCTTCATGGGCGGCATGGGCTTCCAGTTGGGATCCTTGATGATCTTGCGGGCGTCTTTCATGCCTCGGCGCAGCGCCGGAATACCGGTCTTAAAGCACTTATCGACCGCAGCCAGGCGAATGAATTCCTTGCAGAAGGTCGCGGCGTTGCCCAGACGGAACAGCATAGGGTGGTAGTCGCCGTAGATCTGCATGTAGCGTGCCAGATAACCGCGGTTGCGCATGATGTAGTAGCGGTTGGTGTCGCTCGTGGAGTTGAGCTGGCGTTTGCCGGCGATGTCCCAGTTAGAGACGGCGCGGGCGCGCTTGAGCACCACGTCGGCAACAACGGCGGCGGGGAAGTGCTGGCTGGCCACGTAGCCATAGCAGGCATCGTCGCCGTAGATGAAGAATCGCGCATCGGGCAGGCCGATCTTGTCGACCACGCGGCGCGAGAACATGCCGCCTTCAAAGCACAACTGGTTCATGGCGCGGTAGCCCTTGGGGCCCAGGTCCCACTTAGCGATGGGGTTGGGGATACCAAGCGAAAGGATGAGCTGGTACTGCCAAAAGAAGGCGCCGCCGTCAAAGTCCAGGCGCGAACCCTGGATGACATCGTAGCGGTCGGTCCACTTGGCAAGACGCTCGATGCCTTCGGGGATGACGAGCACGTCGTCGTCCATCACCCAGAACCACTGGGCGCCCAGGTCGTAGGCGCATTTGGTGCCGGCGGAGAAGCCACCTGCACCGCCGCCGTTTTCGAGCTGTGGTGCGTAGATGACGCGGTCGGTGCCGCCCTTCGCGTCGGGCTGTTCGATGTCGGTGCCCCACAGGTTGGCCAGGCGCTCGTTGAATGCGGTGCACATGGCCTCGGTCTCGCGCGAATTCTCGTTATCGACAATCACGATGCGCCAGGGCGTTGCCGTGAGCTCGGTCATAGATTCGAACAAGTTGGCCAGGAGTTCCTGGCGCTTGTACGTAACGACGACGATGGCGAGCTTATCGATGGGAGCGGGAAGGGTTGAAGGCATGGGGCAATATATCCTTTCACGCGCGGCGCGCATGCGCTGCACGGAAGCTATCGAATACGTCCTTGGGACTGTCCTATTGTAAAGGCTCGGCGCACCTTGGCGGCAAGCTTTGAATAAAACGCAGGAACCTGCCACGGGCCCGCCGCATGACGTGCGGCTACTTTGCCCGCAAGAGGCTCCATAGATTATATAAACGCCCGCTGGCGCGCTGACCCTTTGATACCATGAAACGACAGGTATTTCCTAAGGAGCACATTTGTCTACTAACGCCTCTGGCAGCCCTGTTCTGTCGCTGCTTATTCCCATTTACAATGTTCAGCGCTACCTGCGCGAGTGTCTCGATTCCGCCCTGGCGCAGACGCTCAAGGATATTGAGATCATCTGCATTAACGACGGGTCGACCGACAACTCGCCGGCGATTATCCGCGAGTATATGGAGCGCGATGGGCGCGTCAAGATGATCGACAAGGCCAACAGCGGCTACGGCGACTCGATGAACCACGGTCTGGAGATGGCGCGTGGCAAGTACGTTGGCATCTTGGAGTCCGATGACTTTATGGCGCCCGACGCACTCGAAAAGCTTGTCTCGGCCGCCGATAGCAATAATGCCGACTTTGCGAAGGCGAACTTTGATTTCTACTGGTCTAAGCCCGAGGAGCGCCGTTCGCTGCACGAGATGTTTAAAGCCAAGGACTGCGGCAAGCCAGTGCACCCGAGCGATACGACGCAGTTCTTTAAGCAAAAGCCGTCGATTTGGTCGGCCGTGTACCGTCGCGATTTTCTTGAGCGCAACGGCATTAAGTTCCTGCCGACTCCGGGGGCATCCTTTCAGGACACGTCATTCGCCTTTAAGGTGATCGCGTGCGCCGATAAGGCTGTTTACCTGCATGATGCCGTGTTGTCGTATCGCCAGGACAACGAGAATTCCTCGGTCAATTCTTCGGCTAAGGTCTTTTGCGTCAATACCGAGTATGCCGAGATTGAGCGTTGGATTCGAGAGGATTATGCCCGCGACCACGCAAGTGATGACGTCGAGCGTATGCTCAAGTTCAATCAGCTCATTAAGTACGATTCGTACATGTGGAACTACGTGCGCCTGGCGCCTAAGTTCTATAAGGAGTTCCTGGTTCAGATGGCTAAGGAATTTCAGGCGGCCTTGGACGCGGGGGAGTTTTCGCTTGACGACCTCAAGCCGTGGAAGCGCGCGAATCTCGCTGCCATCCTCAAAGATCCTGAGGGCTGGGTTGACGAGCATCCGAGTTTTGCGACGGATGGTGCCTTGGGGCGTGCTAAGTATTACGCCTCGGTTGGAGGTCCAGGCGTGGTCGCCGCCTTCCTCTTCGAATCGCTGAGGGGGTAGGTCGGCATGGGAGAGGCCTCGTGTCCTAAAGCT
>CALLST010000262.1:0-14657 GCA_938011875.1 uncultured Collinsella sp.
ATCGCCTTTCCTTCCATTCGTCACCTTCATTACTCCAACGACGAATTCTAGGCGGTGTCCCCTCCCTTTCAAGAAAGAGAAGAGGCGGGGCATGCCCCGCCTCTTACACCACATCTCTGCGCGCTACCGCGCACGGCGCGCTCTAATGCTGAATACTCCCAAAAATGTACGTCGGGACATGACCCACCTGAGCAAAAGCGCTCAAGTTCGGTGTTCGGGGACGCCAACCAGTCCGCAATACATGCAAGTCACATCCCCAGCAACCGTTGAACGGGCAAAATCTACCGTTCACCCCGTGGTGGTTAGGTGAACGTTCACCTTTTGAGGTGCAATGGATTAGTATAGTGAACGTTCACCTAAAGGATAACGAGCGCGCCGTGCGCCCGCCTTGCCAGCAAAGGGGCTGTTTGATGAAAAACTTTATGGACGATCAGGATTTCCTGCTGAGCACCAAGACCGGCGAGGAGCTGTTCCACAACTTTGCCGAGGGCATGCCCATCGTCGACTATCACTGCCACATTTCTCCTAAGGAGATTTGGGAGGACAAGCGTTTCGAGAACATCACCGAGGTTTGGCTGGGCGGCGACCACTACAAGTGGCGCCTGATGCGTGCCAACGGCGTCGACGAGCGTTTTATCACTGGCGACGCCCCTGCTCGCGAGAAGTTCCAAAAGTGGGCCGAGACCCTGGGTCGCTGCGTTGGCAACCCCGTCTTTGAGTGGAGCCACCTGGAGCTTAAGCGCTACTTTGGCTACGAGGGCGTCCTCAACGGCAAGACTGCCCAGGAGGTCTGGGACCTTGCCAACGCCAAGCTCGCTGAGGCTAGCTTTACCTGCCGTAACCTGATCAAGCAGTCCAACGTCCGCATGATCTGCACTACCGACGACCCCGCCGACAGCTTTGAGTGGCACAAGAAGATTGCCGCCGACGACAGCTTTGACGTTCAGGTCGTTCCCGCCATGCGCCCCGATGCCGCTTTGCGCATCGAGCGCGGCCAGGAGTTTGCCGACTACTGCAAGCACCTTTCCGAGGTTGCCGGCGTTGAGGTCAGCGACTTTGAGGGCATGAAGGCTGCCATTTCCAAGCGCTACGACGTTGCTCACGAGCTGGGCTGCCGCGCCTCCGACCACGCACTCGACTACGTTATGTACGTCCCGGCTACCGCCGACGAGATCGAGGCTATCTTTGCCAAGGGTCTGGCTGCCGAGCCGCTTACCGAGGAAGAGGTCCTCAAGTACAAGACTGCCTTTATGCAGTTCGTTGCCGGCGAGTATGTCCGTCTGGGCTGGGCCATGCAGCTGCACTTTGGCTGCAAGCGCGACAACAACCGCGCCATGTTCGCCAAGCTCGGTCCCGACACCGGCTACGACTGCATCTCCAACTACACGCCGTCCGACCAGCTCGCCGATTTCCTCAACTCCATCCAGGAGACCTGCGGCCTGCCCAAGACCATCCTGTACAGCCTGAACCCCATCGATAACACCATGATCGATACCGTCATGGGCTGCTTCCAGGAGGCTCCGACCGCCGGTAAGATCCAGAACGGCTCCGCCTGGTGGTTCAACGACAACGAGGTCGGCATGCGCGAGCAACTCACGGCTCTGGCTAACGAGGGCGTGCTGGGCAACTTTGTGGGCATGCTTACCGACTCCCGCTCTTTCCTGTCCTATCCGCGCCACGAGTACTTCCGTCGCGTGCTGTGCAGCGTGATCGGCGAGTGGGTCGAGCAGGGCAAGTACCCGGCCGACATGGAGCTGCTGGGCAGTATCGTGCGCGACATCAGCTACAACAACGCGGTCCGCTACTTTGGCTTTGATTTGGACACCGTCGAGGCATAAGCCTGCATCGAATCACATCGAACTCGGGAGCGCCGTTGCCACACGCGGCGCCCCCGTTTTGCTTGCACGCTAACAGCTATCTAAGGAGAGACACAGATGGAGAACATCAGCTACGATGCGCTCGAGACGATCGGCTACAAGGGCTATTTGCTGCCCAAGGATGCTCCCGAGAAGGTTCTGCAGTTTGGCGAGGGCAATTTCCTGCGCGCCTTCGTCGACCGTTTCTTTGACATGGGCAACGAGGCCACCGGCTGGAACGGCAAGGTCGTCATGGTGCAGCCCATCAACGGTGCCTTTGGCTTTGCCGACGGTATCAATGCCCAGGACGACCTGTACACCGTGCTGGTGCGCGGCAAGGAGAACGGCAACACGGTTGACGAGTCCCGCGTGATCAGCGCCTGCAGCCGCTGCCTTAACCCGTATCGTGAGGACGACTACCGCGCCATGATGGAGGTCGCCGTCTCCGACGACCTAGAGATCATCGTCTCCAACACCACCGAGGCCGGTATCGCCTATGACCCGTCCTGCAAGGCCGACGACATGCCACCCGCGAGCTTCCCCGCCAAGCTTGCCCAGGTGCTCCACACCCGCTGGGCTGCCGGTAAGCCGGGCGTCATCGTCCTCGCCTGCGAGCTCATCGATCACAACGGCGAGGAGTTGCTGCGCATCATGAACCAGTATGTGAGCGACTGGGGCTGGGAGGACGAGTTTGCGCAGTGGATGGCTAACGACTGCACCGTCTGCACCACGCTCGTCGACACCATCGTCCCCGGCCGCATCCGCGATCCTAAGGAGGCCGCGGCGGTTGCCGAGCGCCTGGGCTACGAGGATCCCTTCCTGGCCGTGCGCGAGCCCTTCCAGATGTGGGGCATCCAGGGCGACGAGTCGCTTGCCGAGAAGCTTCCCTTTGTGAAGGCTGGTCTTCCGGGTGTCTTTGTGACTCCCGACGTCACCCCGTACAAAAAGCGCAAGGTCCGCATCCTCAACGGTGCCCATACCGCCTTCGTTCCGGGTTCCTGGGTTGCCGGCTTTGATATCGTGCGCGACTGCATGCATGACGAGACCATTCGCGGCTTCATGAACACCATGCTCTACGACGAGGTCATTCCGACGCTTGCCGCCGACTTGGATGTCGAGGACTGCAAGGCCTTTGCCGCCGCCGTCGAAAACCGCTTCGACAACCCGTTTATTGATCATGCGCTGCTCTCCATCTGCCTCAACTCCACGGCTAAGTGGCGCGCTCGTGACCTGCCCACGCTCAAGGACTACGTTGCCGAGACCGGCAACCTGCCCAAGTGCCTGGCGACGAGCCTCGCTACGCTCATCTCCTTCTACACGCAGGAGCTCGTGTCCCGCGAGGGCGACGGCCTGCACCTGCGTCGCTCCGACGGCACCGAGTACACCGCTCAGGACGACGCCTTCGTGCTCGACTTCTACGCCGCCCATGCCGGCGCCGACGATGCCCAGCTGGTGCACGACGTGCTCACCAACGAGCAGATGTGGGGCGAGGACCTTACGCAGATCGCAGGTCTTGAGGAGTTTGTCGTCAGCGCGCTCGCTGTCGTGCGTGCCGAGGGCGCCAAGCAGGCCTTCGCCAACGCTCAGGCGTAAATTTCCGGCGCAGACGCGGGCGCGGGACGGCGTGCCCGCGTCTCGACTTCTGCTCAACCTGTAGGGTTAGGACCATTTGTAATGAATACTATCCAGATCAATCCGGCCGATAACGTGATCGTTGCGCTGTCGCCGCTTGCCAAGGGCACTGCCGTCGCGGTTCCCGGGGTGGGCGAGGTCGTGGCCGCAGAGGATATTCCGCAAGGCCACAAGATGGCTGTGCGCTCGATTGCCGCCGGCGAGGACGTCATTAAGTACGGCCTTCCTATCGGTCATGTGACGGGCGATGTCCAGCCCGGTCAGTGGCTCCACACGCACAATGTGAAGACCAACCTTTCGGGCGAGGTCGAGTATACCTACAACCCCACACATCCGGTCGTTGAGCCGGTTGAGCCCGAGACCTTTATGGGGTTCCGCCGCGCCGACGGTCGTGCCGCGACGCGCAACGAGCTGTGGATCATCCCCACGGTCGGCTGTGTCAACGAAGTCGCCCGTGCCATGTGCGAGCAGGCCCAGGATCTGGTCGATGGCTCGCTGGAGGGCGTCTACTACTTCCCGCATCCGTTCGGTTGCTCGCAGACCGGCGCCGACCATGCCCAGACCCGTCGTCTGCTGGTGGCACTGTCGCGTCACGCAAATGCCGCGGGCGTGCTGTTCCTGTCGCTCGGTTGCGAGAACTGCACGCATCAGCAGGTGCTCGACGAGCTCGGTGACTTCGATCACGAGCGCGTTCGTTTTCTCACCTGCCAGGATGTAGCCGACGAGCAAATCGAGGGCCACAAGATTCTGGCCGAGCTGGCAGACCTGGCAAAGCAGTCCAAGCGCGAGCCCATTCCGGCCTCCGAGCTGGTCATTGGTCTTAAGTGTGGCGGCTCCGACGGTCTTTCGGGCATTACCGCCAACCCCACGATCGGTCGCGTGAGCGATATGGTCGTCGCCCGTGGCGGCACGTCGGTGCTTACCGAGGTGCCCGAGATGTTTGGCGCGGAGAGCATCCTGCTCGACCGTTGCGAGAACGAGCAGGTCTTTAACGCTGCCTCCGACATGCTCAATGGATTTAAGGACTACTTTATTAGCCACGGCGAGGTCGTTTATGAGAACCCGAGTCCCGGCAACAAGGACGGCGGTATTACCACGCTCGAGGACAAGAGCTGCGGCTGCGTGCAAAAGGGCGGATCTGCCCCCATCGTCGACGTGCTGCCGTATGCCGGCCAGGCAAATAAACACGGCCTGAACATGCTGTGCGGTCCGGGCAACGACATGGTATCCACCACGGCGTTGACGGCTGCCGGCTGCCACGTGATTCTGTTCTCGACCGGCCGCGGCACACCGTTTGGCGCGCCGGCGCCTACCCTCAAGGTGTTCACCAATCAGCGTTTGTGCGACCACAAGGCCAACTGGATGGACTTTAACGCTGGCGTGATTGCCACGGGTGAGCGCACGCTCGACGAGGCTGCCCACGATCTGTACCAGCTGGTGCTGGAGACGGCGAGCGGTAAGCTCACGAGTGCTGAGCGCCGTGGCTGTCACGAGATCAGTATCTGGAAGGACGGCGTCTGCTTGTAGCGGCAAGTGCGCCCAAGCATAGCGAGATGTCATCGGCCCCATCGGGAGTGTTCCCGGCGGGGCCTTTTCGTTTCATGGTTAAGTGAATATGTTGGTATGTCTGATAAACGTTCACCTATCTCATGGCTGTCCAGCATGGCACCTTTACCAGCAGAAAATAGGTGTGAGGATCTCAATTGTGTCCGTTCAGCGGTAAAAATCGACCGTTCAAGGATATTATTCAAGTGAACGTTCACCTGTCGTAAGCAATCGCGCATAATCTAACTAAACGTTCACCCTGAACGCTGGGCAGACAGATGTCAGTGTGGACTCAACTGTCTTGTTACAAGACAGTTGAGAAAAGAGAGGGAGCTCGATGACTAATAAGATCGGAAAAAAGCGTAAGATCACATTCTGGACGCGCTTGGGCTTTGGTATGGGCGGTATGCTCAATTCCGGTGCCCTGACCTTTACGCACAGCTACATGGTGCTGTTCCTGTCCACGGAGTGTGGCCTGTCCGCAGGCGAGGCTGCACTGATCAGCTCGTTTGCCATCTATGTCAACGCCATTCTTTGCCCGCTGATGGGCTTTGTGGCCGATAACTTCTATGCCACCAAGATTGGCCGCATCTTTGGTCGTCGTCGTTTCTGGATCTTGCTGGCCATCCCGATGATGATCGCCGAGCCGCTCATCTTCGTGGCTACGCCGTTTGGCTTCCCGTACTACTTTGTGCTGTACCTGATCTACAACGTCGCGTACACGTTCTGCACCGCCAACCTGTCGCCGCTTACCATCGAGATGACCGACGACTTTAAGGAGCGTACGTACCTTACCGGCTACAAGCATCTCTTTGGTAACGCCGCCGGCTTCCTGATGGCAGCACTCGTCGGCTTTGGCTTTGGCACCTTCGGCGAGACCAACCCGTTTAGCTACTTCATCATCGCTACGATCAACGCTTCGGTCATGGCAATCTCGCTGCTCTGCGTGTACCTGTCCACGTGGGAGCACACCCCCGAGGAGGTCGCTCAGGAGAAGATCGAGAGCGTCGGCGAGGGCATCAAGAAGTTCTTCATCGACGTTATCTCCACCTTCCGCAACAAGTCCTTCCGCAAGGTCCTGTATGCACAGGTCTCCACGAAGCTTGCTGCTGCCTGCTGGTCTGCCTGCCTGTCCTTCTTCATCGTCTACTGCCTGCAGATTCCTAAGTCCTACGAGTCCGTGATGGAGATGCCTGGCAAGGTCGTCGCTATCGTCTGCACCGCCATCTGGGTCGCCCTCATGGCCAAGAAGGGCTTCCACAAGTCTTGGTACCTCGCAAATGCCGGTTGCGCTGCGTGCATCATTGCCTACAACTACTTCGCCTTTGGTCAGATCAACGGCACCTCCACGGTCGCCATCGCCATGATCGCCTACCCCATCATCTTCGCCATCTGGAAGTTCTTCTACGTCGGCTTCCAGTACCTGCCCGATGTTCTGCTCAACTACATCCCCGATGTCGATGAACTCATCACCCTGCGTCGTCGCGAGGGCATCTACAGCTCCGCGCAGCAGCTCTGCCAGCAGATCGCCCAGGCTATCGCCGTCAACGTGTGGGCTATCGTCCTTGCTGCCTCCGGCTTCATTCAGACCGCCGGCAATAGCGACGCCGTGACCCAGCCCGCTACCGTGCCTCTGTATATCTGCGGCTACATGATCATCGGCTGCGCCGGCTTCTTCCTGCTTGCGGCCGTCCTTGCCCGCGGCATCAAGATCGACAAGGAGCAGTGCGACATCCTTTGCGACGAGATTCACCGCGTCAAGGAGGGTGGCAAGATGGCCGACGTCAAGCCCGAGGTCAAGGCGCTTTGCGAGGAGCTCTCCGGCTTTAAGTACGAGGACTGCTTTGCCCACAACAACGTTGGCTTCCAGGACGGTAGCGTAACCCCCGCCGAGTAAGGCCGACATATCGTCCAAATCACAGGGCCGTGCCACCGGAATTCCGCCGGCAGGCACGGCCCTTTTTTAACAGCGTACAATTTGCCTTTAGAGCATCTTTTTGAGGGAGAAATCCATGGAGACGAACGTTATCTGGCGCAACGCCCGCGCGGCCGTGATCGAGCTTGACGACGGCGGCTACTTTACCTGTGCCGATACGTGGGAGATCTTTGTCAACGACGAGCCCGCCGGTACCACGAATACGGTCGAGACCTATGTCGACGGCCTGATCCCCGGCAAGCGCAACCTGGTTCGTTTTGTTTGTGGCGAGCGTGAGCTGAGCGTAGGTGTCACCACGCCGGCTGAGCCCTTTACCATCAACGTTCGCGACTGTGGCGCCAAGGGCGATGCCGAGCACGACGACACCACCAACATCCAGGCTGCCATCATGGCCTGCCCCAAGGGCGGGCGCGTGCTGATCCCCGCCGGTAGTTATCGCATCAAGTCCCTCTTCCTTAAGAGCAATATCAACATCGAGCTCGCCGAGGGAGCGGTGCTGTTGGCCCGTCACGATCGCGCGGCGCTTGCCTACATTCCGGGCACGGTCACAGGCGACGAGGGCGCCGGGCATGCCGGCACCGATATGCTGCCCCTGGGCCGCTGGGAGGGCGAGAGTTTCTCGACCTACTGCTCTACCTTTACGGGTCTGAGCGTGCACGACGTGTGCATCTATGGTCGTGGTGCCATCGACGGTCAGACCGATTTTGCCGAGGACAACTGGTGGAACAAGGACTTTAAGAACATCTTTCGCCCGGAGGAGGGCCGCGAGGTCGCCCGCCCGCGCATGATTTTCCTGTCCGAGTGCCAAAACGTGAGCTTGGCCGGCTTCACCGTCCGCAACAGCCCGGCGTGGAACATCCACCCCATCCTGTGCGAGCACGTCGATGCGCTCTGCCTGTCCATCGAGGGCCCCAAGAACTCCCACAACACCGACGGTTTCAATCCCGAGAGCTGCGGCTTTGTCCGCATCCTTGGCTGTCAGTTCTCGGTGGGCGACGACTGCATCGCCATCAAGAGCGGCAAGCTGGGCATTGAGCCCGAGCTTCGTCCCGCCACGCACGACGTGCTGATCTCTCACTGCTACATGCACGATGGTCACGGCGCCGTGGTCCTGGGTTCAGAGGCTGCCGGCGGCATCAAGGACCTTACCGTGAGCAAGTGCCTCTTTGAGCGCACCGACCGCGGCCTGCGCGTCAAGACCCGCCGCGGGCGCGGCAAGGATGCCGTCAACGAGGGCATTACCTTTGAGCACATTCGCATGGATGAGGTGCTCACGCCCTTCGTGGTCAACTCCTTCTACTTCTGCGACAAGGACGGCAAGACCGATTACGTGCAGTCTCGCGAGACGCTGCCTGTCGACGACCGCACGCCCGGCTTTGGTGCCACGACGTTTTGCGATATCGAGGCCACTAACTGCCACGCGGCCGCTGCCTACATCACGGGCCTGCCCGAGAGTAAAGTAACGCGCCTGACGTTCCAGGATGTCCACGTGACCTTCGCGCCGGATGCCGAGCCCTTTGTCCCGGCCATGGCCTGCGGCGTTGAGCCCATGGTGTGTCAGGGCATCATTGCGCAAAACGTCAAGGTACTCGATCTGCAAAATGTGGTGATCGAGGGCCAGGACGGCGAGGAACTGCAGCTCCAGAACGTCGACAAGGTTGTCCGTTCCTAACTCGGGTTGATGACCAGGGCTGCATTGACGGATAAATCGGCAATGCAGCCCTTGTGCGATACGGCCGTGTGCGCTGCGCTACGCATCATGGTGAAAGGGAATACATGCTCAATAAAACGATTCCTGTCGGGGTCGATGGCTCGTCTGCCACGATTACGTCTTATGTTTTTGCCCCGACCGAAGATGCTTATGCTTTAAAACCGCTGCCTGCAGTTGTGGTCGTGCCAGGAGGCGGCTACGATCACGTTTCGCCGCGCGAAGGCGAGCCGGTAGCGCTCCGTTTGTTGGCGATGGGCTACCAAGCGTTTGTACTGAACTATTCGGTTGCTCCGGCTGTCTATCCGCTGGCATTGCAAGAACTCGCGCGGGCGGTCGATACCGTCCGAAGCCATGCGGCAGAGTACTGTGTCGATCCTGATCGGATTACGGTCATGGGTTTTTCGGCCGGTGGGCATCTAGTTGGCTTGCTCGGGGCGCTTTGGGACCAACCCTGGCTTGCAGAGTCGATTGCGGCATCGCCTGAGTCGATTCGGCCTGACACACTTTGCTTGGGCTATCCGGTCGTAAGCTCGGGGGCCTATGCTCATCGTGGTTCGTTTGAACACCTAACGGGTGCCGATGGCGCTTTAGCTCAAAAGTTGTCGATCGAGAATATGGTGGGCGATGGCTTCCCCCGTACGTTCTTGTGGCATACCGCCGAGGATGCATCGGTACCAGTTCAAAATAGCCTCCTTCTTGCGCAGGCTCTTGCCGACCACGGGATTGGCTTTAGCCTACATGTCTTTTCGCATGGAAAGCATGGGGCATCGCTCGCCACGGCCCTAACGGCATTTAAGGGCTGCGCCGAGCATATTCAGCCACAGGTTCAGGGCTGGCCTGAACAGTTCGTTGCATGGGAGCGTGATGGACGATGAGCGAAAGTATCTATACGCTGCGCGTTTCGAGGGCTGCGGCAGGAGCGTATCCAACGATTTCCGATGCCTTGGCGGCAGCCGATCAGCTCTATCCGGATGCCGAGCAACCGGTGATGATTCGCGTCGAGCCGGGTGAGTACCGCGAGCGGGTCGAGATTCGTCGCCCGCATGTGACGATTGAGGGAGAGACGGCCGATAGCGTGCGTATCATGGGCGGCCTGGGTGCCAAGATGCCTTCGGAGGACGGCTCGGGCGCGGACGGCACGCTCGGCACGTTTAGGACCTATACCGTTTTGGTCGATGCCGACGACGTGCGGCTCGAGAACCTAACGATCGTAAATGATGCCGGCGATGGGCGCGAGGTCGGTCAGGCGATTGCCCTGTATGCCGATGGCGACCGTCTGGTTGTCGATGCCTGCTGCATTAAGGGGCACCAGGACACACTGTTTTTGGGTCCGCTGCCGCCGCATGAGGTCAAACCGGGCGGGTTCATAGGACCCAAACAGTATGCGCCGCGCCGGGTGGGGCGCCAATATTTCCGACGTTGCCGGATCGAGGGCGATGTCGACTTTATCTTTGGCGGCGCGCGTGCCTACTTTGAGGGGTGCGAGATTCGCTCGCTCAACCGCGATATGGATGTCAACGGGTATGTAACGGCAGCCTCCACGCCTAAAGGCGAGCCGTACGGATTTGTGTTTCATGGTTGTTCGTTTACAGCTCCGGATGGCGTGGCGCCGGATTCGGTCTACCTGGGCCGTCCTTGGCGCGAATGGGCGCAAACTGCGCTGATCGATTGCTGGCTGGGGCGACATATCAAGCGCGAAGGCTGGTGGGATTGGAATAAGCCGGCGGCGCACAGCTGCGCGCAGTATGCTGGCGCAATCCTGCATGGGCCGGCGGGTGATACTACCGACTGGGTGCCGTGGGCAAATAAACTCGATGTGATGGCTGCCGTCGGGTACGCTCGCGAGCAGGTGCTTGCCGGTGGGGATGGCTGGGACCCCGAGGGCGGCGACGGTGATGCGGTTGAGACGGCTGGGCTATCTGCCAATGGCCGCACCGTGCACATCGAGACGTACTGCGAAGACGAGCCTGCGCTGCGTGCCCGGCTGAAGCGCGAGGGACGTTCGGCTGCTTTTACGGGCAAGACTCCTGCAGATTTTGAGGCGTGGAAGATTGCGACCAGGACTCGTCTGTACGATGTTTTGGGCCTTTCGCTTATGGACCGCGTCCCGATTGAGATTCGTGAGCTCAGCCGCGTGCGGGTTGCCGGCGGCATCGTGCGCACCCATGCGATGCTGCAGGTGGAGCGCGACGTTTGGATGCCGTTCTACCTGCTCGAGCCGCAGTCGCCTAAGCTCGATGCGTGCGGCCGCAAGTGTTGCTATATCTGCCCGCATGGCCATCAGGGAGCGGGTGCTGCAAGCGTAGCCGGTGTTGCGGGCGTGCCGGCGGTCGATGATGCCGTGCGTAAGTTCAATTACGACTACGGTCTGCGTTTGGCGCGTATGGGTTACGTGACCGTCTGCCCCGACGCACGCGGTTGGGGATACCGTCGTGACTGGAAGGGCCAGGGCGATGACGAGAACAGCTACCTGCGCGGTACGTGTCTGAATCAAGCACGTATGGCCGAGCCACTGGGTCTTACGGTCGCGGGCCTCAACGTCTGGGACAACATGCGCTTGATCGATTACTTGGAGGCGCGCGGCGACATTGCCATGGATGACCTGGGGTGCTTTGGTTTTTCGGGTGGCGGCTACATGACGTTGTACCTGGCCGCACTCGACCCGCGTGTGCGCAAGGCGTTTGTCTCGGGCTATCTGTACGGTGTCGACGATTCGCTGCTGCATCTCAATGGCAATTGCAGCTGCAACTACACACCCGGACTTTGGCGCTTACTCGACATGGGCGATATTGCCTCGCTCATCGCGCCGCATCCGCTGCTGGTGCAAAGCTGCGAAGAGGATCATCTGAACGGTTCGCGCGGGCTGAAAAATGTTGACGAACAGCTCGAGATCGTGCGCGATGCCTACAAGTTGCTGAGCCGCAGAGATGGCCTGCGGCACGAGGTGTGTCCGGGTGGACACCATCTGGGCGTGGCGCATCTTGTCGAGGATATCGAATGGCTCGATTCGTACGTTGCGAAATGCGACCGTGCATAGCCCCTCGGCATGCTGCAAATAAACGGTACGTACCTGTATGGCCGCCAATGGGCGGATGAGGAGAAGATTATGGAAACGAAGAGTTTGAGTGAATCGACCATTTGCTGCTTTGGCGATTCGACCACATGGGGCGATAACGGATGCGGCGCAGGCGGCAACGACATCTCTTGGACTTCGCATCTGGGCGCGTTGCTGGGAGGCGCGGTCGTCGAGAACTTTGGCATCAAGGGTTCGCGTATCGCCATCAAGGCCGACCGTACCGATTCGTTTGTCGAGCGCCTTGACGGTATCGACGATGCGGCCGATATCTACATCGTCTTTGGCGGCGTCAACGACTTTAGCCGCAACGTGCCGCTTGGAGAGCTCGGCAGCACGGACGTACATGAGTTCTATGGTGCACTCGATTACCTGATCCGTACCATCACGGCGCGCTCGCCCCAGGCAAAGCTTGTGTTTATGACGCCGTGCAAGACGAGCGGCAAGCACGAGAAGGATATCCCGGCAAGCGACGAGCTCAACCACCTGGGGTTGACGCAGGTCGCCTACGTGCGAGCGATGCTCGAGGTTTGCGACCGCTACTCCGTGCCGGTGATTGACCTGTATGCGCAAAGCGGCATCAGCCCGTTTTTGCCGGACCACCGCAAGCTCTATATGCCGGACGGTCTGCATTACAGTCCTGCCGGTTATGAGCGCCTGGCGCATCGCATCGCCGCGGGTCTCACCGCCGTTTGCCGCTAAAAGTCTGCCGTTTGCGGGGAATATAGGGTTAACGTTCACCCTATATTCCTCGTTCGCGTTACACTAGGGGTAACGTTCACCTATCGTTTATGTCAGAGGGGACAGCAATGGGTTGCAATCAAATCCTGGACCGTTATATCGAGCAGTTGATCGAAACCTCTACGCCGCAGGCGCCGGCTTGGAATATCGAAAAGATTCGCGCCGGCAAGGAGAACACCTGGAACTATATCGACGGCTGCATGATCAAGGCGCTCATCGAACTGTACGAGATCACGGGTGAGCAGCGCTACCTGACCTTTGCCGACGACTATATCGATTTCTTTGTCCAGGACGACGGCACCATCAAGCATTACAACCCGCAGGACTACAACCTCGATAACGTCAATGCGGGCAAGACCCTCTACAAGCTCTATGACCTGGTGGGCAAGCCCAAGTATCGCGCCGCCATGGATACCATCTATCGTCAGCTCGAAACCCAGCCGCGTACCAAAGAGGGCGTGTTTTGGCACAAGGCCGTCTACCCCAACCAGATCTGGCTCGACGGCATGTATATGGCGCAGCCGTTCTACATGCAGTATGAGCTGAGCTTCCACAACCGTCGTGCCTGCTCGGACAGCTTCCATATGTTCCAGGTTGTGCATGACCTGATGCGCAACCCCCTCAACGGTCTGTACTATCACGCTTACGACGCGAGCCGCAAACAGTTCTGGTGCGACCCGGTCACCGGCCTTTCGGCTAACTTCTGGCTGCGCGCCGAGGGCTGGTTTGCCATGGCACTCATCGATACCTGGGAGCTCATGCCGCCTTCGATGTCAGCCGAGAAGGACGAGATTCGCAAGATGTTCCACGACCTGATCGACGCCATGCTGCCGTATCAGGACGAGAAGACCGGCATGTGGCATCAGGTCATCAACCTGCCCAATATCGCCCCCAACTACCTGGAGGAGTCTGGTAGCGCGATTTTTGCCAATGCCATCATGAAGGGCGTGCGTCTGGGCGTGCTGGGCGAGCGTTACTACCAGTACGGCCGTCGCGCCTTCGACGGCATCTGCGAGACCTGCCTGTCCGAGTATGACGGGCAGCTGGCGCTCGACAACATCTGCCTGGTTGCGGGCTTGGGAAACACCGCGCACCGCGAGGGCACGTTTGATTACTACATGAGCGAGCCCGTGGTCAAAAATGATGCAAAGGGTGTGGCGCCGCTGGTGCTTGCCTATATCGAGACCATGCATCACGACAAGCTGGCCGGTAAGCGCGATCCGCTCGCCCCCTCGGGCGTGTGCTCCATCGAGGACCCGTTTGGCGGATACACCCCGGGCATCAACGCTCATAAGGGATGTGAATAACGTGGGGGCTATTACTCCGGGTGTACGTTTGCACGACCTTCCGCAGGGGACCGTCGAGGAACGCATTCGTATGGCGGGAGAGCTGGGCTTTTCGTGCATTCAGCTGCCGAGCAAGGTGCTCTACGCATCGATGGGGATCGATCGAGGCGGCCTGACCCGCGAGCTTGCCGACCATTTGAGCGCGGTGCTCGACGAGGCGGGCGTTTCGGTCGCCGTGCTCGGGTGCTATAAGAATCTGGCGACGCCCGATCGCCAACAGCTCATGGATAACTTTGCCGAGTACGAGGCATGCCTGAACTTTGCCCAGATGCTCGGCGGCTGCCCGGTGGGTACCGAGACCGGTCGCCCCAATGCGCAGAACCGCGTCGCGGACGACCGCATGACCGACGAGGCACTCGATACGTTTGCAGACGGGCTTGCACGCGTCTGCGATCGGGCCGAGGCCGTGGGCGGGCAAATACTGATCGAGCCTGGCTGGAACGAGACGGTCAACACGCCGGATCGCTGCCGTGAGGTGCTGGAGCGCGTCTCGAGCCCGTCGCTCGGCGTGATCTACGACCCGGTATCGCTGCTGCACCCCAGTGTCGTTGACGAAGCGCAGGAAATCACCGCGTGCATGCTCTACTTATGCGGCAGTAAGATCCGCGTGCTGCACGCCAAGGATTTTGAGGTCGTTGATAACGAGGACGAAGCCGGATGGTGCGACGGTACGGGTTCACGCCTGGTGTGCCACGGCGTGGGCGAGACGGGCCGCTATGACTTTGAGCCCGTGGTGGCCTGGGCTGCCGCCGCCTGTCCTGGGATTCCCTGCGTGGTCGAGAACAGCGTGCCGGCGACGGCGGCTGACTGCCTGGCG
>CALLST010000263.1:0-3811 GCA_938011875.1 uncultured Collinsella sp.
TATTGCCGTTGCCGCCGTCGCGTTGATGCTTGGCTGCCTTGGTCCCACGGCCGCGCTCGTCGCGGGCATGCAGGGGACATGCGGGGCTGCTCCTATCGTGGTCGGCGTGCTGATCGCGGCCACGCTGCTGGGAAGCGCCGGTGTTGTCCTTCGTCGCGACGATGAGGACGAGGTTCCGGAGTCGCAACGCTAGCTGTTGTGAGATTGACCGCCGGTCATAGACGAAGATGAAAGCCGCCGTAAGGGGAGTGCTCCTTGCGGCGGTTTTGCTGCTAAGGCTGTTGAATGCGGCGCGTTGGCGTTACCAGCTTGCCTCGATATCGCGAATGCGCTGATAGAGCCATTCGTTCTGCGGAACCTGGATATCGTGCTTGGCCGCGAGGCGGCGGACAGTGCCCGCGAACTCCTCGACCTCTGTTTTGCGCTGTGCGATGCGGTCCTGAGCCATTGAGGGCATACCGGCGGGGTCGATTCCCTCGATGAGGTGCACCATTTGCGTCAGGTCTGCTTCGGTCAGCTCAACGCCCTCGGCGTTGGCAACCGCAAGCGTCTCGCGCATGGCGGAGACAAAACAGCGGCGCTGCTCGGAGCCCGGCTCCGTGGCGCTTCCGTAGGTCCCGCCGTAGGCCATGCAGGTCTGGTTGATGCCGTCGTTGAGCATGAGTTTGGCCCACATGCGGTGCGCAATATCGCGCTCGACGGTATGGGCGATGCCGCAGCGCGTGTAGAGCCCGTCGATAGCGGCGACGGTCGCGGGGTCCGTGCCGGCCGCCGCGCCAAAGCGGATCTCGCCCGCATTGGTAAAGGTGAGCTCTCCGTCGAGGAACACGGCATCCATGCCCTGGCAGATGCCCAGGACGGTGTGCTTCCAGCCAAAGCGCTCGGCAATCTTTTGCTCGCTCGTAATGCCGTTGCATAGCGAGGCGATGAGCGTGTTGGGTCCCACGACGCGCTCCATAGTCTTGAGTGCTTGGTCGAGACCGGTGGTCTTGACTGTCAGGATGACCAGATCGGCGGGCGTCGCCTCGCTGGCGCGGACGGACGTGAGATCGCAGGCCTTGCCGTTGACAGTGAGCGCATCGCCCGCGTGACGCTCAAAACGGGTGTCATCCATGATGTATTCGACGGCGTCGTTGCCGAGCGCCCGGGCGATCATGCTGCCGTAGAGCAGGCCGACGCCGCCCTTGCCGATAAAGGCGACCTTGTTGATCTGCATGTGAATCATCTCCCCATGTAAAAGGCGCCCGCGTAAGGGGCGCCTGATGGATTGTATGCTGCCAGGGTGATTGGTGGGTGCGCGGGGCGGCTGTTATAAAAAAGAAACGTTTGCCTGGACGCTACGCTGCAGGGCAGACCGCAAAGACATGCGCGTGGTCATGCCCGGCTCCTTTCATCGGGCTTTTTGCTGATGTTAAAGCGGTGCCGTGACAGCTCGATTTCTGCTGCGTTACGATACGTTCTCGATTGCGATTCCACGATGTTTCGGCTGCGTGACCATTGTGTTTCGCCTTGCCGGGGCGCTGATGGCGAAGGGAGGGGCCGTGCAATATCGCGTTGACCCCAAAAGCGGCAACCGTATCTCGGCGTTGGGTCTGGGCTGCATGAGGTTTCCCGGTGCGCCGGGACGTCCGGATGCGAAGACAGCCGATGCCATCATTTCCCGTGCGGTGGAGCAGGGGATTAATTATCTGGACACCGCGTATCTCTATCCCGGTAACGAGGCGTGCGTGGGCGCCTCGCTTGAGCGCTTGGGGCTGCGTGACCGGGTGTTGCTGGCGACCAAGTTGCCGCATGCTTCGTGCAAGTGCGCGGAGGATTTCGACCGGTTCTTCGATGAGCAACTGCGGCGCCTGCGGACCGACCATATCGACTATTACCTCATGCATAACATTACCTCGCCCGCCCAGTGGGAACGTGTGGTGGCGTTGGGCATTGAGGACTGGATCGCGTGTCAAAAGGCGGCGGGGCGCATTCGCCAGATTGGTTTTTCGTATCACGGCAGCGCGGCGGATTTCCTGACGGTGCTTGACGCATATGACTGGGATTTTTGCCAGATCCAGTACAACTATGCCGGCGAGCGTTACCAAGCGGGAACGGCAGGACTCATGGCGGCTGCGGAGCGCGGGCTCGCGGTGTTTGTGATGGAGCCGCTGCTGGGCGGGCGTTTAGCGGGCAAGCTGCCGCCACGGGCCCGCGCTGTGCTCGATAGTGCCCGTGACCCGCATTTGCGCACTCCTGCCGCCTGGGGTCTTTCGTGGGTGTGGAATCATCCTCAGGTGACGATGCTGCTTTCGGGTATGACCGATATCGCGCAGGTGGATGAGAATTCGTCACTGGCAGACCTCGCGTTGCCGAATTCGATGACTGCCAACCAGCTCGACACGATTGCGCGCGTGTTGATGGAGTTTGAGAAATCGAACCGTGTGCCCTGCACGGGATGCGGCTACTGCATGCCATGCCCCAAGGGTATCAACATTCCCGGCTGCTTTGCCGCCTACAACGCGAGCTATGCGCACAGCTGGTTTACGGGGCTGTCGCAATACTTTACGGCGAGTGCGGTGCGCACGAGCGAGCCCAAGCTCGTGAGCAATTGCGTCAAGTGCGGCAAATGCGCGCGCCACTGCCCACAGCACATCGATATTCCCGAGCGTCTCGACGATGTGCGCCGACGTTTCCAGCCTGGTCCCGTGACGGCGGTGCTTAAGGCCTTCGGCAAAACGCGCTCCTCATGACCCTTTTATAACTTGCGGTGGAATAGTTCCTGTTTGCGGCAGAATAGGGGCCAAACAGGAACTATTTCACCGCAACTGATGGGAGGCTATCGTGGGTGACCGAGGTTTACGAAATGATTCGCGTGAGGTTCGTTGGGGCATTTTGGGCGCTGGGCACATTTCTCATCGATTTGCATCGTCGCTCAAGAAGGCCGACGGGGCACGGCTGGTGGCTGCGGCCGGCCGCACTCCTGCACATGTCGAGGAATTTTGCCGAGCGTTTTCGATCGATGCTGCGCATGGCCATGCCTCGGTCGACGATAACGGCAATGCGGCTTATGACGCGCTGATTGCCGACCCCGATGTCGACGCAATCTACTTGGCTCTTCCACATGGCATGCATGCGCATTGGGTCTGTCGGGCACTGCGCGCGGGAAAGGCCGTGCTGTGCGAAAAGCCGGCCGTTTTGAGTGAGGAAGAGGCTCTCTCGATTGCCTCCACCTCTCGCGAGCGCGGCGTGCTGTTTATGGAGGCGATGAAGAATCGGTTTTGCCCGATGCGCACTCGCGTGAAGGACTTGCTTGCGTCGGGTGAGCTTGGCCGTATTGTCTCGATTGAAAGCGTGCAAAAGCTCGATTACGGCGAGCCTCCTTCGGGCTATCTGCTTGATCCGTTGCAGGGCGGCTGTCTATATGACATGGGCTGCTATGCGGTCGGTTGGTTTGAGGATTTGCTCGCGGGCGCGTGCGAGGTTTCGTCCCGTGAAGTTCGCTGGCGTGACGTGTCAGGCGGCCGCGTCGATTGGGCCGATGAGATCCATATGAGCGTCGGCGGTATACCCATTCATATGGTGTGCGACGGCAAAGCAACATATGAAAGCCGCTTAACGATTGTCTGTGAGCGAGGCTCGTTGGAAATCGAGCGTCTCCATCGCCCCGAGCTCGCCCATGTGAAGTATTCCGACGGTCGAGTACTCGAAATCGATGCACCATTTGAAGTCGATGATTTTTACGGTGAGGCGTCGCATGCGACGCAGCTCATTCAGGCGGGGAAACTCGAAAGCCCCATCATGTCCCTAGCCGCCACACAGCGCTGTGCGC
>CALLST010000264.1:0-16222 GCA_938011875.1 uncultured Collinsella sp.
GTGCATTCCATAGCCCCTATATGACCGAGGCGACCTGTGGCCTTGCTGCATATATCGAGGCCGGTCACGCGCCGTCCCCGTTGCTCATTCCTGTTTTGGCAAATATGCCAGCGGCGCCCTATCCGGCGGATCCCCAGACGGCATCGGATGTCTTGGCCAATCAGGTGAGCCATGCCGTACGCTGGGTCGATACGCTGCATGCTCTGCAGGATCAAGGCATCGACACGTTTATTGAGGTCGGTCCCGGCAAAACGCTGTCCGGCTTGGTCAAGCGTACGCTGAGCGACGTTCGTGTGTATTCGTGCGAAACGGCCGAACAGGTCGCAGCTATTGCCGACGAGCTCGCATAGTCCACAGGGCTGTAACCCGAAAGGAATGACATGGGCAACTTGAACAATGGCGCGCTCGAGCGCAACGACTCACGTCGCGTGGCACTGGTCACGGGCGGCTCGCGGGGTATCGGCCGCGCCTGCGCTATCGGTCTGGCGGAGGATGGCTACGATATCGCCGTCGTCTATGCCGGCAGCGTCGATGCGGCGCGCGAGACGTGCGACGCCTGCGAGGCGGCTGGCGCCACGGCGCGCTCATATCAATGCGACGTGGCCGACCCCGCTGCCGTCAACGCGTGCGTGGAAGCGGTCCTCAACGACTTTGACTCCATTTGGGCGCTCGTCAACAACGCTGGCATCACCCGCGATGGCCTGCTCATGCGCATGGGCGATGACGCATTCGATCGCGTGCTCGATGTCAATCTCAAGGGCACGTTCAATATGACGCGCGCGCTCACCAAGACCTTTATGCGCCAGCGCGGCGGCTGCGTCGTCAACATGAGCTCGGTTGTGGGCCTGATGGGCAATGCCGGGCAGGCCAACTACGCTGCCTCCAAGGCGGGCGTGATCGGCCTGACCAAGGCGGTGGCGCGCGAGCTTGCGCCCCGCGGCGTACGAGTGAACGCGGTCGCCCCCGGGTTTGTCGAGACAGATATGACGGCAAAGCTTTCGGAGAAGGTTCGCGCGGCAACCGAGGAGCAGATTCCCCTTAAGCGCATGGCGCGCCCCGAGGAAGTGGCCGGCGTGGTGCGCTTTTTGGCGAGTGATGCGGCTGCCTACATTACGGGTGAGGTTGTGCGCGTCGACGGCGGAATGGCGATGTAGAAACCAGGGCCGAAGAACGGCTTGGATGAGGAGACCATGATGGAACAGAGAGTTGCAATCACCGGCATCGGTGCCGTATCGCCGCTCGGCAACACCGCGCTTGCCACCTGGGCGGCCATGTGCGCCGGGACCTGTGGCATCGGCCCGATCACGCACTTCGATACCGATGCGTTTGCCGTTAAGGTGGCGGCCGAGGTCAAGGGCTTTGACGGCAACGACTACTTTGGTAAGCACGATGCCAAGCACCTGGACCCCTGCGTTCAGTTTGCACTGGCGGCGTCGGACGAGGCCATGCACGATGCGGGCTTTGATGTCGAAGGCGCCGTCGATCGCGAGCGCCTGGGCGTCTATGTGGGTTCGGGCGTGGGCGGCATGCAGACACTCGTCGACAACGTCCACACGATTGCCGACCGTGGGCCCCGCCGCGCATCGCCCTATATGATCGCGATGATGATCCCCAATATGGCTTCGGGCAATATCGCGATCCGCCACAAGGCAAAAGGCCCGACCCTGCCCGTGGTGACCGCGTGCGCGACCTCGGCCCATGCCGTGGGCGAGGCGTTCCGCGCCATCAAGCATGGCTATGCCGATGCGATTCTCGCCGGCGGTACCGAGGCCGCAATCATTCCCGATGCCGTTGCGGGCTTTACATCCTGCCGTGCACTCACCACTAATCCTGACCCGTCGACGGCATGCCGTCCGTTCGATGCAGACCGCGACGGCTTTGTGATGGGCGAGGGCGCCTGCGTGCTGGTACTCGAGAGCATGGAGCATGCGCAGGCGCGCGGGGCGCACATTTATGCCGAGGTCGTGGGCTACGGCAACACCGATGATGCCTATCACATCACGAGTCCCGATCCCGAGGCTGCCGGCATTGCCCGCGCGATATCGCTGGCGGTGGCCGAGGGCGACGTCAAGCCTTCCGAGGGCCTCTACATCAACGCTCACGGAACCTCGACTAAACTCAACGATTCGTCCGAGACGGCGGGCATTAAGCGTGCGCTCGGCGAGGACGCGGCGCGCGCCGCGCACGTCTCGTCGACTAAGTCGATGACCGGCCACATGATCGGTGCCACGGGCGCCATCGAGGTCATGGCCTGCGCCATGGCGCTCGAGCAGGGCGTGGTGCCGCCGACCATTAACTACCGCACGCCCGATCCCGCCTGCGATCTTGACTACACGCCCAATCGCGCAGTTCGCGCCGACCTTACCTGGGCGCTTTCGACCAACCTGGGCTTTGGCGGGCACAACGCCGCCATCGCGCTGCGTAGATATACGAGGAGCTAGAGCATGGATTCCAAAAGACTTGCCGAGATAGCCGATGTGATGGAGGACCGCGGCCTTACGCGCGTACGTGTTGAGGAGCCCGATGGCACCGCGGTCGAACTCGAGCGCGCGAGCGCCGCACAGCCGGTTGCCGTGCCCATGCCTATGCCGGGTGCCGTGACTGCTCCGGCGGTGGCTCCTGTCGCCATGCCTGCCGCCGCGCCGGAGCTCGCCGCGCAGGCGCCTGCCGCCGCACCGGAGCCTAAGGGCACCGAGGTGACCGCTCCCATGGTCGGCGTTTTCTATGCTGCCCCGGCGCCGGGCGACGAGCCGTTTGTGCGCGTGGGCTCCAAGGTCAAGGCCGGCGAGACCCTCTGCATCATCGAGGCCATGAAGGTTCTCAACGAGGTGACGGCAGAGGCGGATGGCGAGGTGCTCGAGATCTGCGTGGCCGACGGCGACCTCGTGGAGTTCGGCAGCTGCCTCATGAGGATCGGATAGGTGATATCCATGAACAAAGAAGAGCTCAAGAAGCTGTTACCGCATCGCGAGCCGATGCTTTTGCTCGACGAGGCCGAGCTGGTGGGCGACGAGGCCCACGGCAAGATCACGATCACGGGCGACGAGTACTTTTTGCAGGGGCATTTTCCGGGAAACCCGGTCGTCCCCGGCGTGATTCAGTGCGAGATGCTCGCCCAGAACTGCTGCGTGCTGCTGATGGGCGATGAGGAGGCGCGCGACGCGACGCCGTTCTACACGAGTCTGGACAAGGTGCGCTTTAAGCGTCCGGTGCGCCCGGGCGACACGGTTGATCTGGTGTGCTCCATCACGCGTGCGCGCGGGCCGTTCCGCTTTGCGACGGGTACTGCGAGCGTCAACGGTGAGGTTTGCTGCCGCGCCGATATGTCTTTTGCACTCATGCACGAAAGTTAAGGAAGGCTTCATGTTCGACAAAGTGCTCATTGCCAACCGTGGCGAAGTCGCGGTCCGTGTTATCCGCGCGTGCCGCGATATGGGCATCAAGACCGTCGCCGTCTATTCCACGGCCGATGCGGACGCGCTGCACGTGCAGCTTGCCGACGAGGCGTATTGCATCGGCGGCCCGCGTCTTGCCGAGAGCTACCTCAACGACGATGCCGTGCTCACCTGTGCCGTAAAGTCGGGAGCTAAGGCAATTCATCCCGGCTATGGCTTTTTCTCCGAGAAGGCGAGCTTCGTGCGCGACTGCGACAAGTATGGCCTGGCGTTTGTCGGTCCTTCGGCCGAGGTGATCGACAGCATGGGCGATAAGGACGCCGCGCGTCGAACGGCTGCCGCGGCGGGCGTGCCCATCGTGCCGGGCTGCAATTTGCTCAAAAGCCCCGAGGAGGCAACGGCCGAGGCCGAGCGCATTGGCTGCCCCGTGCTCATTAAGGCGCGTGCAGGTGGCGGCGGTCGCGGCATTCGCAAGGTCGATCGCGTGGAAGATGCGGCAAAGGCGTTCATCGAGGCGCGTGCCGAGGGCGAGGCCGTTTTTGGCGACGGCGAGTGCTACATGGAGAAGTTCGTCGCGCCGGCGCATCACGTTGAGGTACAGATTATGGCCGATAAGCAGGGCCATGTGTTTTCGCTCGGCGAGCGCGAGTGCTCGGTGCAGCGGCGCAACCAAAAGCTAATCGAGGAGAGCCCCGCGCCGTGCCTCGACGGACACGACGACATTCGTGCTCGCATGCACAAGGCAGCGCGTGACCTGGCTCGTGCCGTCGGCTACGAAGGAGCCGGTACCATCGAGTTCCTGTATTCGGACGACGGCAATTTCTACTTTATGGAAATGAACACGCGCTTGCAGGTGGAGCATCCGGTTACGGAGTTTGTGACCGATACCGACTTGGTCAAGTGGCAGCTGCGCGTGGCAGCCGGCCAGCCTCTGCCCTTTGAGCAGGAGGACATGCCGGTCCGCAACCATGCTATGGAGTGCCGCATCAATGCCGAAACGCCAGACTTTCTGCCGTCATGCGGAACGGTCACCGCGTTGCGTGTGCCGGGTGGTCCGCGCGTGCGCTGGGATTCCGCCATGTTTGCCGGTGCGAAAGTTCCGCCGTACTACGACTCCATGCTTGGCAAGCTCATCGTGTGTGCGCCCACGCGTGACGGCGCCATTCGCAAGATGCGATCGGCCCTGGGCGAGCTCGTGATTGAGGGCGTGAGCGAAAACAGCGAGCTTCAGCTCGACGTGCTGGCAAACGACGAGTTCTTGTCGGGCATGTATCACACCGATCTGATGGGGCATCTCTATGCTGATGAATAGAAAAGCGAAGACGGTCAACGTCCTCGAGGGACCGATGACCGAGTCGTGCGCCGAGTTTCCCGCGCGCCACGTGTTTATCAAGTGCCCGGAGTGCCGCCGCGTGATCGATGAGGCGCGCCTGCACGACAACCTCGAGGTCTGCCCTCGTTGCGGCAAACACTTTCGCGTGAGCGGTCGCGCGCGCATGCGCATGACGGTCGACGCGGGTACCTTTGAGGAATGGGATGCCAATCTGGCGTCGAAGGACTTCCTCTCGTTTCCCGGTTATGCCGACAAGCTCAAGAGCGTGAGCGAGCGTTCGGGCGAGCGCGATGCCGTTGTGTGCGGTAGAGGCAAAATCTGCGGTTGCGATACGGCGCTCTTCTTTATGGACGCCAACTTTATGATGGGCTCGATGGGTTCCGTGGTGGGCGAGAAGATCTGTCGCACATTTGAGCGAGCGACCGAGCTTGGATTGCCAGTTGTCGGCTTTACCGTTTCGGGCGGTGCGCGCATGCAAGAGGGCGTGACATCGCTTATGCAGATGGCCAAGATTTCTGCGGCGGTTAGGCGCCACAGCGAGGCGGGCGGCCTGTATATCACGGTGCTCACCGACCCCACGACCGGAGGCGTAACCGCGAGTTTTGCCATGGAGGGCGACATTATCCTGGCCGAGCCCGATGCCCTGACGGCATTTGCCGGCCCGCGCGTGATCGAGCAGAACATGCACAAGCGCCTGCCCAAGGGATTCCAGCGCTCCGAGTTTTTGCTGGAGCACGGCTTTTGCGATGCCGTTGTTCCGCGTGGCGAGATTGCGCTCACGGTAGGCGAGCTGCTGGCGCTGCACGAAGGGCACGCGCCCGGCCTGGGGGCACCGCATGAGATCGTGCATATGGGTCGCCGCGGCAAAAAGCTGGGACACTTGTTCAAGCGCTCGGCCGCACCAAAAACCGCGCTCGAGATTGTCAAGCAGACCCGCTCGGCAGATCGCGCCACGGCAGGCGAGATGATCTCGCTGGGCCTGGATGGATTTGTGGAGCTGCACGGCGACCGCTACTTTGGCGACGACGCTGCTGTGGTGGCTGGCATTGGCTGGAAAGACGGACGCCCCGTAACGGTCATCGCCATCGAGCGCGGCACCACGACCAAAGAGCGCATGCGTCGCAACTTTGGTATGGCACATCCCGAGGGCTACCGCAAAGCGCGTCGCCTTATGCGCCAGGCCGAAAAGTTTGGTCGACCGGTTCTGTGCCTGGTCGATACTTCGGGCGCGTTTTGCGGTATCGGTGCCGAGGAACGCGGCCAGGGTGAGGCGATTGCCCAGAACCTCATGGAGATGAGCGGCCTTAAGACGCCGATTGTCTCGGTGGTGACAGGCGAGGGCGGCTCTGGTGGCGCGCTGGCGCTGTCCGTGGCCGACCGCATCCTGATGCTCTCGAGCTCGGCCTATTCGGTCGTGAGCCCCGAGGCCTGTGCGTCGATCCTGTGGAAGGATACCGAGCGCGCGAATGAGGCCGCCAAGGCGCTTAAGCTCACGGCCCCCGATCTGCTGGCGCTCGGTATCATCGACGGCATTGTTGACGATAAGGGCCTGTCGCATGAGGAGATCGCCGGTGCCGTCATGTCCTCGGCATTTGATGCCTTCGATACGCTTGGGCGGCTCGACGACGCGACCCTCACAAACCTCCGCTACCAAAAGTACCGCGCAATCGGTCAGTACCGCACGATGTGACAAAGGGACGGCCCGCATGTCACATTGGGAAAGGCGTTCCATGTCACAAGTTTCTAGAACCTCGTTTACAACGACGGTTTCATCAAACGCCATGGCCGTGGTGGACTATCTGTCCAAAAGCATGATGTCGGCGCTGCCCTTTATTGTCTGCGCGGCGTTGTTCCGCACCGTCGCCGTCATTATGGGCGAAGGCATGCTGGGCCTGTGGTCTGCCGATTCCGAAATCTATCGCCTGTTCTACAGTTGGCTCTATAACGCCGGCTACTACTTTTTGCCCATCTATCTTGGTTGGGCGGCCGCCCGCCAGCTCGGTTGCTCGGAGCAGCTGGGTATGATGCTGGGCGGCGTATTGATTGCGCCCGATTTACTCAAGCTTGTCGATGCCGCATCGACGACGGGGGCATCGATGACTTCCGTGTATGGTCTGCTTCCTGCGCCGGTCAACGATTACACGACGACTGTTATTCCGGTTCTCATCTCGGTGCCCGTGCTATGGCGAGTGGAGTGTTTCTTTAAGCGCGTTATCCCTAGGGCCGTGGCGTTTTCGTTTGTTCCGTTTGCGACCATGCTTGTCATGGTTCCGGTTTCGCTGTGTATTACGGCACCGGCGGGCAGCTATCTGGGCATGCTGTTGGGCCAGCTTATGTTTATGCTTGGCAATTCCGGTGGCATCGTGTCGCTGCTCACGCTCATGGGGCTTGCTGCGGGCTGGGAGTTCCTAAAGATCGCCGGCGTCAGCAACGTTGTCCTATCGCTCGCCTATGCGCAGTTTATGAGTGTGGGAACGGATTCGTGCATCCTGATCGCCGCGACGATGGCAACGTTCGCCGTTTGGGGCATGCCCTTTGGCGCGTCGCTTCGCGTTGCGGATAAGGACGAGAAGGCGCTCATGCTGGGCTATTCAATCTCGGGTGTTCTTGGCGGCGTAAGCGAGCCGGCGCTGTACGGTTGCGGCTTTAAATATGGCAGGTGCCTGACGTGCATGGCCATTGGCGGCGCCGTCGGAGGCCTTGTTGCGGCCGTGGGCCACGTTACGGCCTATACCATCGGCATGACGAATGTCCTTATGGTCATTGGCTTTGCCACGGGCGGCATCTCGAACCTGCTGTGGTGCTGCGCTGCCGGCGGTGTGGCATTTGCGGTGTCTGCGGCGCTGAGCTACTGCTTTGGCGTGGTGCCGGCGAAGGGACAGACGACGGGGGACGGAGCCGATTTGCCCGAAACCTCTAAGAGCGTGGCCGAAGTAAGCGCGTAAACCTGTGCGACACAAGGACGATTCCTTTGCCATATTCCAAGGCCGTGGCCCGTGTGGGTTGCGGCCTTTTTTGTATCTGGGGGACAAAGTGGCTACACTACAATCCGTTTGAGCAATAGATATATAGGTAGTACCGTGGGGGCGGATGTAGATGGTCGAGTGGATTGTTAAGCGTGCGCAGGGCGACCGTGCGCGCGTGGGCACGTTGACGGGCGTGGTGTGTATTCTCGCCAATGTTGCGCTTTGTGCTGCGAAGGGTGCAATTGGCGTGCTGTCGGGATCGGTTTCGATTGTGGCGGACGCCATGAACAACCTGTCCGATGCCAGCTCGAACATCGTGAGCGTGCTGGGCTTTAAGCTGGCGAGCAAGCCGGCCGACCCCGAGCATCCTTACGGCCACGGTCGCTACGAGTATCTCTCGGGTTTGGTCGTGGCGGCGCTCGTGCTGCTTATTGGCATCGAACTGGTGAAGTCCTCGGTGGAGCGTATTGTCAACCCGGAGCCTGTCGAGTTCTCGCTTGCCCTGGTGGCAGTCTTGGTGCTTTCGATGGTCGTAAAGCTCTGGATGGCGGCCCTCAACCAAAAGCTCGGCGATCGCATTGAGTCCGAGACGCTGCATGCGACTGCGCAAGATTCCAAGAACGATGTCCTTGCCACGGGCGCCGTGCTGGAGTGCGCGATTGTTTCGCAGGTGACGCACATCAATCTTGACGCATGGGTCGGCCTTGCCGTTGGCGCCTATATTGGCTGGAGCGGTTTTGAACTTATCCAGGATACGGTTAGCCCGCTTTTGGGCCAGACGCCCGATCCTAAGCTCGTCGAGCATATCCGCAGCAAGATCATGAGCTACCCCGGCGTCTTGGGCGTTCACGATTTGATGGTCCACGACTATGGCCCGGGCAGGAAGTTCGCAAGCGCTCACGCCGAGATGGCGGCCGAGGCCAGCCCGATGGAAAGTCACGACACGCTCGATAACATCGAGCAGGCGTTTAGGAACGAAGACGGCATGATTGTCACGCTCCATTACGACCCCATCGTGACCGACGACCCCAAGGTGGCGAGCATGCGTTTACGCATTAACGCCATGGCCCAACAGATCGATAGCCGCCTCTCGATTCACGATCTGCGCTGTGTGCCGGGTCCTACGCACACTAACGTGATCTTTGACTGCGTGCGTCCCTCGGATCTGCAGATGAGTGCCGAAGATGTAAAGCACGAGCTGGCACAACGGGTCGAATCGGAATATCCCAAGTCGATTGCCAAGATTACGATCGACGAAGACTACGTAGGCCATACCCACGAGTAGGGCTGTGCCGGCAAAGCAAGTTATACAGAAGGGGAGACTATGAAGAAGCTGTATCTGCTCCGCCACGGCCAGACGGAATTCAACGTCAAAAAGCTCGTCCAGGGTCGCTGCGATTCACCGCTCACCAATTTGGGTCGTCAACAGGCACAGACAGCCGCCGCATGGCTCAAGGTCCATGGCGTCGTCCCCGACAAAGTAGTCTCATCACCCTTAGGCCGAGCCATGGACACGGCAAGTCTCGTCGCATGCGAACTCCTCGGTCCGGATGCAGCAGTCGAGCCCTGCGAAGGCATCATCGAGCGCAGCTACGGCACCTTCGAAGAAGGCCCCCACGACGCCCTGCCCACCGACGTCTGGGACCCCGGCGAGGACCTGATTCCATTTGGCGGAGAAGGAAGCCATGCCCTGCAGGAGCGCATGGTAGACACCCTCACCAATATCATGGGCGCCGAGGATATCGAAACCCTCCTAGCAGTAAGCCACGGCAGCGCCAGCCGCCAATTCATCAAGGCTGCAGCCCCAGAGGGCTTCGAGCTCCCAGCAAAACTCCCCAACTGCGCCATCATGATTTTCGATTTCGATGAGGCAAAGCCACAAGCAGAAGGCGAGCCTCATCAATGTAAGTTCACCCTCCAGCAAATAGTGGACCCCCAACAAAGTAATTAGCTGAGCGAGCAGAGTTAAGCAGACATCAACGTGGCGTTCCCAGTGTGCGGCGGAGGGGGCGGGCCTGAGACATATTAAGGTTGTCGCGAGTTCCGCACGAACAGGAGAGCACTTAATGTGCTCTCCGTCGTGAGCAGGACTGTAGAGCAGCAACCTTAATATGTCTCAGGCCCGCCCCCTCCGCCGCACACTGGGAACGTGCCACGCACTTTACCTGCGTAAACAATGTGAGTGAAATATGAATCTCGATGGATACGCCCGCAGCCGTGTATACTAAACAGCTGTGTGAAACCAGGGGAGTATTCTGGCTGGACAAAATGCCTGCTTAATAGGGTTGTCAGGTAGTCCGGGCGAAATACAAGGCTGGGGAGCACGTCGTGTAAGTAGTGGTCCTCTAGGGGCGTACGCTCGGTGGTGTACGCATTGTCCCAAGACCACGCGAGAGTTGGGATCATATCTTGATCAGCATGATTCTCGGCCGCAAGATTGGCATGACCCAGGTTTGGGACGAGGACGACAACGTCGTTCCCGTCACGGTCATCCAGGCTGGCCCCTGCGCTGTCTCGCAGGTTAAAACTCAGGCAACCGACGGCTATGACGCCGTCCAGATCGGTTTCGGCGACATCAAGGCCAAGAACGTGAACAAGCCCATGGCTGGTCACTTCGCCAAGGCTGGCGTCGAGCCTGTCCGCTTCCTTCGTGAGGTCCGCGTCGAGAACGGCGAGGAGCACAAGGTCGGCGAGGTCGTCACCGTCGCTGATTTCGCTGATGTCGAGAAGGTCGACGTCATCGGTACCTCCAAGGGTAAGGGCTTCCAGGGTCGCATCAAGCGCTGGGGTCAGCGCCGCGGTCCTATGACGCATGGTTCTCACTTCCAGCGTCACCCCGGTTCTATCGGTCAGTGCGCCTATCCTGCGCGCGTCCTCAAGGGCGTCAAGATGGCCGGTCACATGGGTAACGAGCGCGTTACCGTCAAGAACCTTTCCGTTGTCCGCATCGATGCCGAGCAGAACCTCATCTTGGTCAAGGGCGCTGTCCCGGGTGCCAAGAATGGTCTCGTCGCCATCCGTATGGCCTAAGGGCCCAGCCCATTTAGCCCAGCGTCATACCAAGGAGAACACTTAAATGGCAAAGTTTGAAGTAAAGAACAGCGAGGGCAAGAAGGTCGCCGAGGCCGAGCTCGCCGCTGAGGTGTACGGCATCGAGCCGAACATCCACGTTATGCACCACATCGTCAAGTGCCAGATGGCCTCTTGGCGTCAGGGCACCCAGTCCGCTAAGGGCCGCTCTGAGGTTTCCGGTGGCGGCAAGAAGCCTTGGCGTCAGAAGGGCACCGGCCGTGCCCGCCAGGGTTCCATCCGTGCTGCCCAGTGGCGTCACGGTGGCGTTGTCTTCGCCCCCAAGCCCCGTTCCTACGCTAAGCGTATGAACAACAAGGAGGTCAAGCTGGCTATGCGCTCCGCGCTGTCCGCCAAGCTGGCCGATGGCGAGCTCGTGCTCGTCGACGACTACGGCTTCGAGAAGCCTTCCACCAAGGCTGCCGTTGCCATGCTCAAGGCTCTCGGCCTTGAGGGCAAGCGTCTGACCATCATCGTTCGCGATGAGGACGTCAACGCCTACCTGTCGTTCCGCAACATTCCCAAGACGTTCATCATCACTGCCGACGAGGCCAACACCTACGATCTCGTCAACAACAACGCTGTGCTGATGCCCGCCGACATCGCCGCTCACTTCGGGGAGGTGCTTGCATAAATGACCGCCCACGAGATCATCATCCGTCCGATCGTGTCCGAGCGTTCCTTCTCCGGCATGGAGCAGAACAAGTACACGTTCGAGGTCGCCAAGGATGCTAACAAGTATCAGATCAAGGACGCTGTCGAGGAGATCTTCCGCGTCAAGGTCGTTCGCGTGAACACCCTGACGGTCAAGCCCAAGACCAAGCGCGTGCGCTATGTCGCCGGCAAGACCCGTTCTTGGAAGAAGGCCATCGTCACGCTGGCCGAGGGCGACACCATCGAGGTCTTTGGCAACCAGGCCTAAGACTCGCTGCTGTTGAGTGAGCTCATGCCTCCCAAATAGGGGAGGCGAGAGCTCAAGGTTTTGGGCGTATAAAATGGACACGCCCGGAGCCGTGTATACGTCCGGTGTCATCGCACCCGAGGCAGAACCTCGAATCCCTGTCTGCGATGGCTAACGGATTCCTATTGAAAGGGATTGTAATGGCTGTAAAGCACCTTAAGCCGACCTCCGCTGGTAGGCGTTGGCAGACGATCTCCGACTTCTCCGAGATCACCTGCACCAAGCCCGAGAAGTCTCTTCTCGAGCCCCTGCCCAAGAAGGCCGGTCGTAACAACAACGGCCGCATCACCACCCGCCACCAGGGCGGCGGCGTGAAGCGTCGTTACCGCGTGATCGACTTCAAGCGCAACAAGGACGGCGTGCCCGCCAAGGTTGCCACGATCGAGTACGATCCGAACCGTTCCGCTCGCATCGCTCTGCTGCACTACGCTGACGGTGAGAAGCGCTACATCCTGGCCCCCAAGGGCCTCGAGGTCGGTCAGACCGTCATGTCCGGTTCTGACGCCGACATCAAGCCGGGCAACGCTCTGCCCCTCGCCGACATCCCCGTCGGTACGCTCATCCACGCCGTCGAGTTCCAGCCGGGCAAGGGCGCTGCTATCGCCCGTTCCGCCGGTAACTCCTGCCAGCTGATGGGTAAGGAGGGCAAGTACGCTATCGTCCGTATGCCTTCCTCCGAGATGCGCCGCATCCTCGTTACCTGCCGCGCCACCGTCGGTGAGGTCGGCAACGCCGATCACTCCAACATCGTCATCGGCAAGGCCGGCCGTAAGCGTCACATGAACGTGCGCCCGACCGTCCGCGGTACCGTCATGAACCCTGTCGACCACCCGCACGGCGGTGGCGAGGGCAAGAACCACACCTCTGGTCGTCCCTCTGTTACCCCCTGGGGTAAGCCGACGAAGGGCCTTCGTACGCGCAAGAAGAAGAAGGTCTCGAACCAGCACATCATTCGTCGCCGTAAGAAGTAATTTCGGATACCGAGTTTTAGGAGAAAGCACTTATGAGCAGAAGTCTCAAAAAGGGCCCGTTCGTGGAGACTCGCCTTCTCTCGCGTATCACCGCGATGAACGAGGCTGGCAAGAAGGACGTCGTGAAGACCTGGTCCCGCGCGTCCACCATCTTCCCCGAGATGGTTGGTCACACCATCGCCGTCCACGACGGCCGCAAGCATGTGCCCGTGTATGTTACCGAGTCCATGGTTGGTCACAAGCTCGGCGAGTTCGCGCCGACTCGTACGTTCCGTGGCCACAAGGCCAAATAGGGGGTTAACCGTAAATGGCAACTAAGTCTATTGAAACTGAGGCCACCGAGGTTCGCGCCGTCGCTAAGTACGTGCGTGTTTCCCCCAGCAAGGCCCGCCTGGTGGTCGATCTGATCCGCCGCAAGCCTGTCGCTCAGGCCTTCGACATCCTCCACTTCTGCGACCGCGCCGTCGCCGTGGATGTCGAGAAGGTTCTCCGTTCCGCCGTTGCGAACGCCGAGAACAACAACGGTCTGCGTGCCGACAACCTGGTTGTCGCCGCTGCCTATGTTGACGAGGGTCCGACGCTTAAGCGCATCCGTCCCCGCGCCAAGGGTTCCGCTTCTCGCATTCTGAAGCGTACTTCCCACATCACCGTCGTCGTTGCTCCTCGAAAGGAGGCGTAAAGCTGTATGGGTCAGAAAGTCTACCCCACCGGCTTCCGTCTTGGCATCACCGAGAACTGGCGCTCCCGCTGGTTCGCAGAGAAGGATTACGCTAAGACCCTCGGTAACGATCTCGAGATCCGCAAGTACCTCGAGAAGCGTCTTTCCCGCGCAGCTGTCTCCCGCGTCGAGATCGAGCGCGCTGGCGACAAGGTGAAGGTCATCATCCTCACCGCTCGCCCCGGCGTTGTCATCGGTAAGAAGGGTGCCGAGATCGATACCCTCCGCACCGAGCTCGAGAAGGTCGCTGGCGTCTCCAAGGGCCAGCTCTCCGTCGACGTTGTCGAGATCAAGCGCCCCGAGCTCGACGCCAACCTCGTTGCTCAGTCTATCGCCGAGCAGCTCGAGGGCCGCGTTGCCTTCCGTCGCGCTATGCGCAAGGCTGTCCAGTCCGCCCGCAAGGCCGGCGCTAAGGGCATCCGTATCCAGTGCTCCGGTCGTCTCGGCGGTGCCGAGATGGGCCGTCGTGAGTGGTACCGTGAGGGTCGCGTGCCTCTGCACACCCTCCGCGCCAAGATCGACTACGGCACGGCTGTCGCCAGCACCACCATGGGTGCCTGCGGCGTGAAGGTCTGGATCTACCTGGGCGAGAAGCTCCCGGGCCAGCCTGTTCCCAACCCTGCACTCGAGGGCTCTTCCCGTCCTCGTCGTCGTAACTCCGAGAGGAGGGGTCAGTAGTGCTTGCCCCTAAGCGTATTCTTCACCGCAAGGTGCAGCGTGGCTCCATGAAGGGCCAGGCCAAGGGTAATACCGAGCTGCATTTCGGCGAGTTTGGTATCCAGGCTCTCGAGGCCCATTGGATCACCAACCGTCAGATCGAGGCCGCTCGTATTGCCATGACCCGCTACATGAAGCGTGGCGGTCGTGTCTACATCACGATCTTCCCCGATAAGCCCATCACCAAGAAGCCTGCCGAGACTCGCATGGGTTCTGGTAAGGGTAACCCCGAGGAGTGGGTGGCCGTCGTCAAGCCCGGCCGCATCATGTTCGAGGTCAAGGGCGTGCCCGAGGAGGTCGCTCGCGAGGCTCTGCGTCTTGCACAGCACAAGCTTCCCATCAAGACCAAGATTGTTGCTGCCAAGAACGCTGAGCAGCGCATCGAGAAGGAGATGGCTGAGGAGGCCGCTCTCGAGGCCAAGTGGGCTGCTGAGGACGCCGCCGCCGCCAAGGAGGAGAACTAATGAAGCCCGCAGAGATTCGTGAGCTCTCGGACGCTCAGCTCGTTGAGAAGCTGAAGGAAATGCGCGCCGAGCTCTTTAACCTTCGTTTCCAGATGGCCACCAGCCAGCTGGACAACACCGCTCGCGTCAACACCGTGAAGAAGGACATCGCTCGCGTCCTCACGGAGCAGCGCGCCCGCGAGATCGCAGCGGAGAAGTCCGCTGTCGCCGAGTAGGACCTAAGGAGAGAACATGACTGATTCGCGTAACTCGCGTAAGGTCCGTACGGGTGTCGTTACCTCCGTCTCCGGTGCCAAGACCATCGTTGTCACCATCACCGAGCGCAAGCGTCACCCCAAGTACGGCAAGATGATGACCAGCTCCAAGAAGCTGCACGCTCACGACGAGGAGTGCACGGCTGGCGTGGGCGACACCGTCCGCGTTATGGAGACCCGTCCTATGTCCAAGATGAAGCGTTGGCGCCTCATCGAGGTCGTCGAGCGCGCTAAATAAGCAGTCGCTCTTACGACTTGTACGTTTCCGAAGATGTGCGTATGCCTGGCTTGCATACCACGGGCCGTATAAAGGCTGCGCACCTCTCTTCGGTTCTTAGTTCGGAGGAACATCTACCATGATTCAGATGCAAACCATGCTGAACGTCGCCGACAACTCCGGCGCTCGCAAGATTCGCTGCATCAAGGTGCTTGGCGGTTCCAAGCGTCGTTATGCAGGCATCGGCGATGTGTTCATCGGTGCTGTCCAGGAGGCTACCCCTGGCGCCAACGTCAAGAAGAAGGACGTTGTCCGTTGCGTCGTCGTTCGCACCGTTAAGGAGATCCGCCGCAAGGATGGCTCCTACATTCGCTTTGATGAGAACGCCTGCGTTGTCATCAACAACGATGGTTCGCCCGTCGGCACCCGTATCTTCGGGCCCGTCGCTCGCGAGCTTCGTGACAAGAAGTACATGAAGATCGTCTCGCTCGCTCCCGAGACCCTGTAGTTAGGGGAGATATATGTATATCAAGAAGGGCGATAAGGTCCAGGTTCTCTCTGGTAAGGATCGCGGCAAGCAGGGCGTTGTCCTGCGTGCTCTCCCCGCCGAGAACAAGGTCGTTGTCGAGGGCGTTTCGGTCGTCAGGAAGGCCGTCAAGCCCAACGCTGCCAACCAGCAGGGCGGCATCGTTTCGCAGGAGGCTCCCATCGACGCCTCCAACGTCAATCTCGTTTGCCCCGAGTGCGGTAAGGTTACCCGCGTCGGTCACGAGAAGGACGGCAAGAACAAGCTGCGCGTCTGCAAGAAGTGCGGCCACAAGTTCTAAGCTGCCCGCAACATCAAGTTGCTAGCAAAGGCCCGGATGCCCCTCGGCATCCGGGCCTTTTTCTATCTCTACTCATTGGGGACAGGCTTAAATGAGTACCCTAACTGGGTAAGCATAAATGAGCGGGTCGTGCTGTATAAATTGCTTGTGTGCGCGTTTATGCGCGTTAGATTGCGTTTAATTACGCACCTATGCGTATATATGCGCCGTTTACGGGGCAATAATGACCGTTTAGCGGTGAGATACGCAAAAACGCGCACTGACGCGCGTGTTTGTGCGAATATAGAGCTGTCAGAAATGCAAGACGTTCTATGACACAGGAGACACATA
>CALLST010000265.1:0-2063 GCA_938011875.1 uncultured Collinsella sp.
GGTGGCTGAGCCCGATGGAGTACCGCAGGAAGCTTGGATACGCCTAGGCGCGGTCCAAGAAATCGTCCGCACCCCCGAGAGGCTCCAATTAGGAACTATTTCACCGCAACCGCGTTTGATGTTCTATTGGCTACGACAGTTCGTTGGCTACTTGGTGTTCGTAGAAGGCTTCTACTACGGCGTTGAAGTCGCGGGCGAAGTCTTCCATGGTTCCGCGCCAGGTGGCTCGGCCTGGTTTTCCCTGGCCAACATAGGCGGTTTGAACACCGCAAGCGGGGCTGGGGAAGTCGCGTTTGGGATCGTTGCCCACCATAAGGACCTCGTGTGGCTCGAGTCCCATCACCTGAAGCTGCTCTAGATAGTAGGTGGCATCGGGCTTGCAGCGGGTGGTGTTTCCCATGTGCGTGACGAGCTCAAAGGGGGCGTCGGTCAGGTCGCCCCAACCCATGCGGCACTCGATGGCCCCCTGCGGAAAGCTGGGGTTGGTAAAGAGCGCGCAACGCAGTCCTGCGTCCTGTACGGCCTGGAGCGCGGCGTGCGCGCCGGGCATGGCGTGGGCGTTGATGACATCGTCGTTCTTGTACGGCAGGACTTCACGATCGTAGTAGGTAAACGCCTCGTAGATGAGTGGGTCCGAGAGGCAAATGCCGCACCGGCGCTCAACCTCTTCTTGGTAGAACTCAAGATTGGTGCGATTATCCGTGCCGCTTCGGCGGTTGGCGTTGAGGTCGACCAAGATGGTGCCGAGGCGTGCCATTGTGCCACCGCGGCTGCGTCGCCCGATGTCTGCGAGCATCGACGAGACATCCTTAAAATACCGAAGGATGAATGCGTTGAGGTTGATACTAAGAAGCGTTTCGTCCATATCGAAAACGACTGCTTTGAGCACGCGGGCGCCTTTCTCGAAAAATCGTTCCAGAATCGTATGTCTGGGATACTTTACCCCAAAGCCGTATATCTAACTGTTTATCGTCAACTTGTGGAGACAGCCGTCCATAAGATTGCGAAAAAGTCTCCATACGGGTAAAAAATCGCAGTTCACGCTTGAAATCGAACCCATTTCCCCGTAACCTATACGAACGTGATTGCATAAGCGTCACATTAGTATCTGTCGGCTCCCGAGTGTTCCTAAACGTTGTGTGCTTGTCGCACCCTTCTGTAGGTCCTAGCAATCGGGGCCCCGTAGTTCGAAAGGGGTCCACCTTTGAGTGAGATTCAGAACTCGTCCATTTTCTCTCTTGACGATGTCAACGAGGAGGAGATGAACAACCTCATCGACGGTACGATTACCGACTTTGATGAGGGCGATCTCGTTAACGGCACTGTCGTTAAGATCGAGCATGACGAGGTGCTCGTTGACATCGGATTCAAGTCCGAGGGCGTTATCCCGGTCCGCGAGCTGTCCATCCGCAAGGACGCTAACCCTGCAGACATCGTTGCACTCGGTGATCCCATCGAGGCTCTGGTTCTCCAGAAGGAGGACAAGGACGGTCGTCTGGTCCTGTCCAAGAAGCGTGCCGAGTACGAGCGTGCTTGGAACCGCATCGAGGAGAAGTTCAACTCCGGCGAGAACGTCGAGGGCGAGGTTATCGAGGTTGTCAAGGGCGGCCTGATCCTCGACATCGGCCTGCGTGGCTTCCTGCCCGCATCCCTCGTCGACCTCCGTCGTGTCAAGGACCTCACCTCCTACATGGGCACCCGCATCGAGGCCCGCGTCATCGAGATGGACCGCAACCGCAACAACGTCGTCCTCTCCCGTCGCGTCGTGCTCGAGGAGTCCCGTAAGGCCGAGCGCTCCGAGATCCTGTCCAAGCTCAAGTCTGGTATGCGTCTCCAGGGCACCGTTTCCTCCATCGTCGACTTCGGCGCCTTCGTCGACCTCGGCGGTATCGACGGCCTCATCCACATTTCCGAGCTCTCCTGGAACCACGTCAACCATCCTTCCGAAGTTGTCAAGGTCGGCCAGGAGGTCGAGGTCGAGGTTCTCGACGTCGATCTCAACCGCGAGCGCATCTCCCTGGGTCTCAAGCAGACCACCGAGGATCCGTGGCGCGCACTGGTCA
>CALLST010000266.1:0-1511 GCA_938011875.1 uncultured Collinsella sp.
CGGGCTTTAGTTTACACGGAGCGCCGAATTTATGGCAATTTTGCCGTCTACAGTCCGGTGAACGGTAGGAAATCGGGGGTGAACGTATTTGAATGGCGGGAGATGGTCTCTTTGACCCTCTATTGATATATAGCCATTTACGTGGGATTTTTTTTGATGAACACCTCACTGATCTGTTAACTCATCAACAGAATCCCTGCTAGAAGCTAGTAAACATACGTTTAGTAGTTCACGACGTGTTCAATTTTGCCGTTTACCGAGTTCATCTTGTTATTCTTCAATTCTAGATTACACTAAACATGTTTAGTTTGTATTGCCGCAGATGCCAGGCATTCGCGGCGCAAGGGAGACAGCTCATGGAACTCAAATTGTGTACCTACGCAACCGTCACCACCTTGGGCGACTTTGGCCCCTGGATCAGCAAGGTCGTACTCGACCTGCCCTGCACCGTGCGCGCCAACGACATCGACGCGAACACCTTCCATATATATGTAGAGCGTCACGAGCGCACGGGCGAGGTCCTGATGCGCAAGGAACGCGGCGCCGACCATGCCGCGCCCTCCGTGGGTTACATCGACATTCTCGCCGCATATCCGTGCGACGAGAACGGACGTAAGCTCGCCGTGGGCACCCATGTGGCGCTCGAGGTCGCCGAGCAGCGCCTGACCAAAAAGATCGAAGGCGGCGTCATGGGCTCGCGCATGCTCGATGACCAGTTGCACATCACGCAGCTCGCGGCTCTTCCCGGCAACGACGGCGACGATCCCACCTGCGGCCTGGTCTTCGACACCTGCCGTGGCGATATCTGCCCTGCGCTCAAAGGCTGGAGCAACGACACGCAAAAGACCGCCGTCGACGGTATCGCGCTCGAATACGGCTTCTTTGAGCCCAGCTTTAAGGCCGAGGACTCGGCATGCTTCAACCCCTTTGCGCCCGAGGCCACGGCCGTGCCCCAAAAGGCACCGCTCGTGGTGTATCTGCACGGCGCCGGCGAGGGCAAGGGCGCCACGCAGGGCGAAGGCGCCACGCGCGCCTATATCGGCAACCGCGTGACGGCCATCAGCCAGGCGCAGATCCAGCGCTACTTTGGCGGCTTTGCCTGGGTGCTCGTACCGCAGTCGCCCACGTTTTGGATGGACAACGGCGTCGAGCAGCTTGGTCACTCCAACCAGAGCATCTACTCCCCCGTGCTCAAGGCACTTATCGATGAGTTTGTCGCCGAGCATGCCGACCGCATCGACACCGACCGCATCGTGGTCGCCGGTCTTTCCAACGGCGGCTTTATGACCCTGCGCCTGTGCGCCGACTACCCCGATTTCTTCGCCGCGGGCCTTCCCTGCTGCGCCCCGTGGTACAACGCCACGGACGAGGACGTGGCCGCGCTCGCCAAGACGCCGCTGTGGTTTACGCACTCCAAGGGCGACGAGCTCGTGTCACCGCAACAGACCGTGCTGCCGCTGTTCGCGCGCCTGCGCGATGCCGGCGCCAACGTGCATCTCACCTACTTTAGC
>CALLST010000267.1:0-2170 GCA_938011875.1 uncultured Collinsella sp.
AGTGCAATGGAGCTGGCGTCGAGCGCTTGCTCGGGCGTGCCGCCCATCATCTGGACCAGCGCGGCGGCGGCCATGGCGGCAGCGCTTCCAACCTCGGCCTGGCATCCGCCCTCGGCGCCGGCGACGCAGGCGCTCGTGGTGAGGTTGAGGCCGATGGCGGCTGCGCAGTAGAGCGCGTCCATGACTTGCTCGTCGTCGAGCTGCAGGCGATCGGCGAGCGCCAACACGCAGCCGGGCACGACACCCGCGGAGCCTGCCGTGGGGGCGGCGACGATCACTCCCATCGTGGCGGAGCGCTCAAGCACGGCCATCGCGCGGGCCACGGCGTCGGTCTGGACGACGCCCATCAGGCTTGCACTCAAATCGTTGCGGCTGGTGGCATCGACGAGTTTGGCCTCGCCGCCGATTAGCCCACCGAGCGAGCGCTGCGGATTGGCGAGGGGGGCCGTGGTCTCCTCGCGCATGACGTCGAGCACGCGGCGCATGGCGGCGACAGCGTGGGCCTCGCCTGTCAGACGCGCCTCGCGAACGGCCATGACGGCGCCGATGCTGAGCCCCAGTTCCTCGCACGCATCGAGCAGCTGCTCGCCGTCGTCGAAGATTTCCTTGGCCGAGACGCCGGGGGAGAGCGACGAGGCAGAACCGGGGAGCTCGATAAACGTTGCGTAATCGACATTGTCGAGCTTGCGCAGCATGGGGACGACGGTGTCGTCGGGCGCGCCGTCGGTCTCAAAGACGGAGTAGGCCTGGCCGCCCACTTCGGTGCGGTAGGTTCGGCAGAAGGCGATGTTCACGTGTGCGTAGGCGAGCAGGTTGGTGAGCGCGGCGAGTACACCGGGGACGTCCTTGTGCGCCACGAAGAGCGTGGAATACATGCCCGAGATGTCGACGCCGACGCCGTTAATGCGGCTGATGCGCATCTTGCCGCCGCCCAGGCTCTCACCGCGGACCTGTGCCGTGGCGCCCGTGTCGTCGACCATGTCAATGTCGACGGTGTTGGGGTGGATGGAGGCGTCGTCGTCCTTGATGTCAAAGTGATATTCGAGGCCCTGCTCGCGCGCGAGGTCGAAGGCCTGCTTGATGTTCTCGTCATCGGTGTCTAGGCCCAGGATGCCCGCGACGAGCGCACGGTCGGTGCCGTGGCCGCGGTAGGTGTGGGCGAAGGAGTTCCACAGGCCAAAGGTGACTTTGGTGATGCGGCCTTCCAGCAGGCTGGCGGCAACTTGGGCGCAGCGCAGGGCGCCGGCGGTGTGCGATGAGCTGGGGCCGACCATGACGGGGCCCAAGATCTCGAATGCTGAGGTCGTAGCTAGTGTTTGCGGCTTGCCTGCCATGGGTGCTCCTTTAATCTGTCCCGTCGTCCCGAGGGGCGGGGCATAAGGTCGCCTGCTCGGACAGTCCTGCTCGCACGGAGAGCACATTAAGTGCTCTCCGGCTCGTGCGGAACTCGCGATCGACCAAACCCCGCGCCCCGTCCCGGCGAGCCTCTGGCTAGTTACGACAATCAAAAAGCAACAAGGGGCTCCCCCGCTCATCAAACGGGAGAGCCCCTCACCATACATAACGAATCAAGGTGCCTATAGGTAGACCTTTTCGAGAAACGATAATGTGTCCTGAAGACGCGCTCTCTCTTTACGATCGGTCTGCCGATTTACATAAGAAGAAAAGTCCGCAAAGAAGTCTCCGGCGTCAGCCCTCATTTGCTCTATTAGCTCCAAGCGAGCCGAAGGCGGCAACAAACCCGCAAGTCGAACAATATCCGAGCGATGCTTTCGTCGATCTTTATCGTTGCAATGGCGCCCTTCTTCATAGCTCCTATTGATATCAATGTGTGCACGCATCTTGAGGGGAATGATATGGAGCGCATCGAGCAACGTAATGCCCTCTACGTTCGTTGCGTTGTCGCGAATAAATTCGTAGTAGCCATCGTCGAGAATAATTGCCGAAAGACTTGATACGGCCCCGTCAAAGGAAAGAGGTGCCACTTCGCTCGTTTCATCTTCGAGCACAAAATCAGGATGTCGGGCGAATAGCTCAATTTGGCCGGGATAGTCTAGGACTTGCCTTGATCCTTCGGGCAAACAGAACCGATAGTAAGTGCACTTTCCATCGCCGACCTTCCCAGTCTCATATCCGACAGCTTTGATAAATGCCCACAATGCAGTGGCGA
>CALLST010000268.1:0-1650 GCA_938011875.1 uncultured Collinsella sp.
AGGACTTTATCTACACGAGCTCCGACGCCGCCACGCGCGAGCAGGTCGCCGATGCCGACGTGATCCTGGGCAACATCGACCCTGACATGCTCACGGCATGCGAGCATCTCCAGCTGTTGCAATTGCAGACCGCCGGCTACGACGACTACTTGGCCGCCGGCACCGTGCCAGCCGACGCTAAGCTTTCCTGCTCGGTGGGCGCCTACGGCCAGGCCGTGAGCGAGCACATGTTTGCCATGGTGCTGTCTATGATGAAGCGCCTGCCCGGCTACCAGGATCTGCAGCGCGAACATCGCTGGGAGGACTTGGGCCCGGTCACCTCGCTCAAAAATGCCAACGTGCTGGTGCTGGGCGCGGGCGATATCGGCGGCCACTTTGCCACGCTCTGCCGCAGCATGGGCGCGCACGTCCGCGGCATCAAGCGCCATCCGCTCGTCTATCCCATTGTGTTTGAGGACATGGACGGCATGGACGCCCTGTCCGAGCGCCTGGCCGAGGCTGACATCGTCGCTTCCTTTATGCCCAGCACACCCGAGACCCGCGGCCTGGCGAACGCCGAATTCTTCGCCGCGATGAAACCAGGCGCTTTCTTTGCCAACGGCGGCCGCGGCGACCTCGTGGTTGCTGACGACTTGGTTGCCGCCCTGGAGTCGGGACATCTTGCCGGCGCCGCGGTCGACGTCACCGACCCCGAGCCGCTGCCTGAGACAAGCCCCCTGTGGGATGCGCCCAACATGCTCATCTCGCCGCACGTCTCCGGCTGGTTCCACCTGGCCGCCACGCTCAATAACGTGGTCGACATTGCCGCAGAGAATCTGCGTCACCTGCAAGCCGGCGAAACGCTTCGCTGCTGGATCGAGCACTAAAAAGGCCGGCGCCCAAATGGGCGTCGGCCTTCTCATTTACGAATATGCAACCCATAACGTCGACGATCGTTTTAATTACAAGCTCAGGCCGGCACCATTGCTCTCGATAACATCCTTGTACCAGGCAAAAGAATCCTTGCGGTAACGTTTGCATTCGCGCGGGTCGTCATCGGTACGATCGACGTAGATAAAGCCGTAGCGCTTCTTGACGCCGTTGCTCGTCGACAGCAGGTCGAGCGCCGACCACGGACAATAAGCAAGCATCTCTACGCCGTAATCCATGGCACGCTTCATGGCCGCGATATGCTTCTCCAGGTAGTCGATTCGGTACGGGTCATGCACATGGCCATCCGCCGTGAGTTCATCGAACGCTCCCAACCCGTTCTCGCACACCATGAGCGGCTTGTTGTAGCGCATATAGATATCGCGCAGCAGGTACTCAAGACCGATCGGATCGATCACCCAATCCCAATCGTTCGTATCGAGGTTGGGATTTTTGCACATCTCGTAGAACCCGGGATGGGTTTCGAACCCGTTGATGTCACCTTTCTTACCGGTGAGGTTCACGCCGTTCCAGCGCATCTGCTTGGAACCGTCGTCGGGACACCATCGCGCACATTCGCTCGCATAGTAGTTGATGCCCAGCATGTCCGAGGTACCGCTTGCGATGAGCTCCATATCGCCCGGCTCGATCTTGGGTGCCAAGCCATGGCGCTCCAGGTAGGCCATGGCAGAGTCGGTGTACTTGCCCTTGAAGTAGATGTCGAGGTAGTAGGCGTTGCGC
>CALLST010000269.1:0-1369 GCA_938011875.1 uncultured Collinsella sp.
CCGCACAGGGCGACCGTAACGTGCTTGCCGCGCTTTCGCGCTTTGGCGCCCGCATCGTGCGCTCCACCAACGCCGCCACCGTGCAGTCCGACAAGCTCGCCGGCTTTGAGATGAGTGCCCACGACATTCCCGACCTGGTACCCGTTATCTCGGCCGTGGCCTCGCTGGCACAGGGCCGCACCTTTATCCGCGATTGTGCCCGTCTGCGCATCAAGGAATCCGACCGCTTGGTCACCACCACCCGCGAGCTCACCGCGCTGGGCGCGCAGGTGCGCATTGCCGGCGATGACCTCATCATCAAGGGTGTCGATGCCTTTACCGGCGGCGAGGTCGATTCGCACAACGACCATCGCATCGCCATGATGGCCGCCATCGCCGCAAGCCGTGCCACCGGCGAGGTCGTGATCCACGGCGCCGAGGCCGTCAACAAGTCCTATCCCGATTTCTTCGACCACTACCGCCTACTGGGCGGCAAGGTCACGCTCGAGGAGGAATAGCATGTCCTCGACCTTTGGCAACGTCTTACACTTAAGCATCTTCGGACAGTCGCACTCCCCCGCCATCGGCTGCTCGCTCGATGGCATTCCGGCGGGCATCGCCGTGGACCAGGAGCAGCTACAGTCCTTCCTCGACCGTCGCGCCCCCGGTCGCGACGAGACCGCGACCAAACGCCGCGAGGCCGACGCCGCGCATATCATCGCCGGTGTAGTCGATGGACATACCACCGGCGCGCCCATCGCCGCGATTATCGAGAACACCAACACGCGCTCCAAGGATTACTCCGAGCTGCGCCGCAAGCCCCGCCCCGGACATGCGGACTTCCCTGCGCGCGTGAAGTATCACAACATGCACGATGTCGCTGGTGGCGGGCATTTTTCCGGCCGCCTAACAGCCCCCTTATGCATCGCCGGCGGCATTGCGCTGCAGGCACTCGAGGCCCGCGGCATTCGGGTGATGGCACATGTGGCGCAGATTGGCGGCATCTCGGACCTACCCATGGACGACATGGCCTATCGCGAGGCCGACCGCAAGGCGATCCTTACGAACGACCTGCCCTGCATTGACGCCGCCGCAGCCGGTCGAATGCGCAAGGAGATCCTAGCCGCGCGCGACGAACTCGACAGCATCGGCGGCATCGTGGAGTGCGGCATCTACGGGCTTCCCGCGGGCATCGGCGACCCCATGTTCGACGGAATCGAGAACCGCATCGCGCAAATCGCCTTTGGCATTCCCGCCGTAAAGGGCGTGGAGTTTGGCATGGGCTTTGCCGTGGCCGCCATGCGCGGCAGCGAGAACAACGATCCGTATCGCATCGACGCCGACACCGGAAAGATCGAGGTCGAATCCAACAACGCCGGCGGCATCCTGG
>CALLST010000270.1:0-1053 GCA_938011875.1 uncultured Collinsella sp.
TGAGAGATTGACAACAGTCAGTGCGCATCGTCAGCTGTTCGAGGCCCATAAAGCTTCGAACAAGCACAGGCCGGTGGTTGACCAGCAGTCGGCAGTGGTGATTTTGCAGACGGCACTCGACCGTACCCGGGAGCAGTGAGGTATCGGTTATGACCGATGATTTTAACGAGTTCTTTGATGACAACACGCATTGGGTCGAACAGGGGTCAGAACCAATGCGCGGGGCCGAGCCGCCAGAACCGCCGAAATCCCGCAGGGAGATGCGCAAGCGACGTGCACAGCGCAGGCGCAAGCGTATCAGTGGCATTATCATGACTATCCGGGACCGGGCTATGGCGAGGTCGAATTCACCGTGAGCGAGGGCCAAGGCGCGGCGGAGATCGCCGATAATCTGCTCAAGGCCGAAGTCATCAAGTCTACTGCCGCGTTCACCAGCGTGGTCAACGCCAATAGCACGACACTCTATCCGGGAACGTTCACATTGAAGAAGCATATGGCCGCATCCAAAGTGATCGACGTTCTCTCCGACACCAACCAGGCGGCGGGCTTCCTCGAGGTTCGTCCCGGTGAACGTGCCACCGATGTGTTCGCCAACGCCGCGAAGCTTTCCGGCATTGCCCAAAGCGAATTCGACACGATTATCAAGAACAAGGGTAAGGCTATTCTGCCCAATGAAGCGGGCGGTAGCTTTGAGGGATGGCTGGAGCCTAACGAAATGAGCCTGCTGTCCGCGATACTCGAACCCGGCATTCCGGCCGGAGAGCATCGAGGGGAACTGCAGGAATACATAAACACCATACGAATGCAGCGCGTCAAGGATGGAACCATTACGCAGGCGGGAGAGGACCCGCTGCTTACATTCGGACGCATCAAAAAACAAAACGCGGGAGGACAAACGATATGACGAAAGCAAACGCAAATGCAGCCGCAAACGCACAGGAGCAGCAGGCAGCACAGCAGCAGATCCTGCGCGACCTGCTCGCGCTTGGCAAGAAGAACGGCCGACTGACCCTCAAGGAGATCTCGGATGCACTGAGCCATCTGGAGCTGTCG
>CALLST010000271.1:0-10967 GCA_938011875.1 uncultured Collinsella sp.
AGGCGGGGACCAAGCTCCAGGGCACCATCAAGAGCTCTGTAGGCTTGGGTATCTTGCTTTCCGAAGGCATTGGCGACACCATGCGTGTGTCGCTCACAGCCGATCCGGTTGAGGAGCCGCCGGTTGCCTGGGGTATTCTGCAGTCGTTGGGCCTGCGTCGCCGTGGCCCCGAGATTGTCTCGTGCCCCACATGCGCCCGCTGCCAGGTTAACCTTATTCCCATTGCCGAGGAGGTTACCGAGCGGCTTAAGAACTACTCCGCGCCGCTTTCGATCGCTGTGATGGGATGTGCCGTTAATGGCCCCGGCGAGGCTTCTGATGCCGATCTGGGCGTTGCTTGCGGACGTGGTCAGGCCTTGCTCTTTTCGCATGGCCAGATCATTGGTAAAGTAGCTGAGGACCAAATTGTCGACGCGCTTATGGCAGAGGTCGACAAGCTTATTGAGGAGAAATAAATGACCCGAGCAATGTATATGTCTAAGCTCTATGCGCCGACGCTTAAAGAGGATCCGGCGGACGCTGAGCTCGCCAGCCACCGCCTGCTGCTCCGTGCCGGCATGATCCGCAAAGAGGCCGCCGGCCTGTATTCCTATCTGCCGCTCGCATGGCGCTCGATCCGCAAGATCGAGAATATCGTGCGCGACGAGATGGACGCTGCCGGTGCCCAGGAGCTTATGATGCCTATCATGGTCGACGCCGAGTTGTGGCGCGAGTCCGGCCGCATCGACGCCTATGGCAAGGAGCTTGTGCGCTTTGACGACCGTCATGGTCGCGAGTTCGTCCTGGGCCCCACGCACGAGGAGACCGTCACGGCCCTGGTGCGCAATGAGCTGCGCTCCTACAAACAGCTGCCCGTCAACCTGTACCACATTCAGGACAAGTTCCGCGACGAGTTCCGTCCCCGCTTTGGCCTGATGCGCGGTCGCGAGTTCATCATGAAGGACGCCTACAGCTTCTCCGCCACGCAGGAGAGCCTGCAGGAGGAGTACGACAAGATGAAGCAGGCCTACGCTAACATCTGCGAGCGCTGCTACATCAAGGCTCTGCCCGTTGTCGCCGACTCCGGCGAGATCGGCGGCGACACTTCCGTCGAGTACATGGCTCTTGCCGACGCCGGCGAGGCTTCGCTCGTCTACTGCGACGATTGCGGTTTTGCTGCCGATGACGAGGCTGCAAGCACCAAGGTCGTTGTGACCGAGGGCCCCGGCGATGGCACGCTCACCAAGGTCGAGACTCCGGGTATGGGCACCATCGAGGCCGTTGCCAAGTTCTTCGGCTTCCCCGAGAACGGCACGCGCAAGTCGCTGGCACTCATCGACTCCGAGGGCAAGCCGGTCGTGGCCATTGTCCCGGGCGACCACGAGCTCAATGACTGCAAGGCCGAGCATGTCTTTGGCAAGGGCTACCGCATGATGACCGACGAGGAGCTTCAAGCGAACGGCCTGCACAAGGGCTTTATCGGACCGGTCAACCTGCCCGAGGGCATCCGTCTGGTGTGCGACGAGAGCCTGCGCGATTCCAAGCAGTGGGCCTGCGGTGCCAACGAGGTCGATTATCACTTTACCGGTGCCTGCCCCGAGCGCGACTTTACCGTCGATGAGTGGGCCGATCTGGTCACCGTTGTCGCCGGCGACCCCTGCCCGCACTGCGGCAAGCCGCTCTCCGCTGCCCGCGGCATCGAGGTCTCTCAGGTCTTCCAGCTGGGCACCAAGTATTCCGAGGCCATGGGTGCCACCTTTATGGACGAGGATGGCAAGGAGAAGCCGCTCATCATGGGTTGCTACGGCGTTGGTGTGTCCCGCTCGCTTGCTGCCGTCGTGGAGCAGCACAACGACGAGCACGGTATCGTCTGGCCGGTCTCCGTTGCCCCGTACGAGGTCGCGGTGATTCCGCTCGATCCCAAGAAGGAGGAGTGCGCTACCGTCTGCGAGCAGATCGTTGATGGCCTGTGCGCCGAGGGTATCGAGGTCGTCGTCGATGACCGTGACGAGCGTCCCGGCTTTAAATTTGCCGACAACGACCTTATGGGCTTCCCGTATCAGGTCGTTCTGGGTAAGCGTGGCCTCAAGAACGGCACCGTCGAGCTCAAGGACCGTGCTACGGGTGAGCGCGAGGACGTGGCGATCGACGAGGTCGTCGCCAAGGTCGCCGAGCTTGTGAAGGCGGCACGCCGTTAATCGGCGATTTCGCTTGTAGTTCGATATACGGGACGGCCACGCATTTCTCCAGATAGGGGAGATGCGGGGCCGTCCTTTTATCTTGTCGGCGTACTCAATCGCTAAAAGGAAACCCCACAGCCCATGCGAGCTGCGGGGTTTCCTTTGTGCCTCCGATGCGAAATAAATCGCTCAGATATTACTGATAATCGACGACGTCGATCCAGTTCTTCAGGAACTCATCGTTCACGTTGCGCTTACGAGCGAGCTCGGAAGCGGCGACGATGCTCGTCCACTGACGCACGACCTGCATGGGCATGTCGGCGCGGTCGCAGTAGAGCTCTAGATAAGCCTCGGCCTGGTCCTTGCTGTTGAGGGCAAAGAGCAGGTAGGTGGTGGCAACGTCGGCAGCAGGGGAGCCCTGGGTGGCATGTGCCCAGTCGCACACATAGAGCTGGCCGTCGTCGCCGACGATGACGTTGGAGGGGTTGAAGTCGCCGTGGCAGACCTTGAACTCCTTGGTCATGCCGTCCAGACGCTCCTGAAGGTTGTAGCGCGTGGTGGCATTGAGCTGATCAAGGCTGTCGATCATGCGGGCGAACTTGTCGCGCTGACGGTTGAGCAGCGGGGAGGTGTAGCCGTGGATCTCGATCTGGAGGTCGACGAACATCTCGAGGTACTCACCAAAGCGCTGGGGCTCGGCAGTCATCTTCTCGGCAAGGGTGGTGCCCGGAACCTTCTCGGTCACGAGCGCCCAGCCGTTGGCGTTCTCGAGCTGGGAAACCTCGAGAGCCTTGGGGCTGCGGATGCCGCACTCATTGATGCGGGCAAGATTCAAAGCCTCGTTGAACACGTCGGAGACAGGCTTGGTCTCGTTAAAGACCTTGACGATCTTGTCGCCCAGGTCGTAAACGACCTTGTTGCCACGGCGGACGAGCTCGGTCTTGGAATCGGGTAGCAGCATGGTTGCATCCTTTCAACGATGCGATAGAAGCGACGGCGGGGGTGTGTGAAACACCCGTGCACCCCCGCCGCAAATAACCGTGCTAAAACTAGCAGACGGCGTAGTCCTGGGGCTCGCGGCCGTAGTAGGCGTCCAGGTAGAGCTCCTTGATCTCGCTCATGAGCGGGTAGCGCGGGTTAGCGCCGGTGCACTGGTCGTTGAATGCCTGCTCGGTCATCTCGTCGAGGGTGTCGAGGAAGTACTGCTCGTCAACACCGTAGTCGGCGATGGTCTTCTTGACACCGATGAAGTCCTTGAGCTCCTCGAGCTTCGTGATGAAGTTCTCGAAGACCTCCTTGTCGTCCTTGCCCTCGATACCGCAGTACTTGGCCATCTCGGCGTAGTTGTGCAGCGCGTTGGGGTAAGGATACTGGGAGAAGGTACCCATCTTGACGGGAGCCTCGGCGGCGTTGTAGCGCATGACGCGGGTCAGGATGACGGCGTTTGCGAGGCCGTGGGGCAGGTGATGGAAAGCGCCGAGCTTGTGAGCCATGGAGTGGTTGAGGCCCAGGAAGGCGTTGGCGAAGGCCATACCGGCCATGCAGGAGGCGTTGTGCATCTCCTCGCGGGCGTGCGGGTCCTTGGCGCCGTTCGTGAAGCTGGAGGGCAGGTTCTCGAAGACGAGCTTGGCAGCGCGCTCGGAGAGGCCCTTGGTGTAGTCGGAAGCCATGATGGAGACGTAGGACTCGATGGCGTGGGTCATGACGTCGATGCCGGAGGCAGCGGTCAGGCCGCGCGGGGCGGTCATGCAGTTGTCGGCGTCGACGATAGCCATGTTGGGGAGCAGCGCGTAGTCGGCGAGCGGCCACTTGATGCCGGTCTCCTTGTCGGTGATGATGGCGAACGGCGTGCACTCGGAGCCGGTACCCGAGGAGGTCGGGACGGCGACGAAGTAGGCCTTCTTGCCCATCTCGGGGAAGGTGAAGATACGCTTGCGGATGTCCATGAAGTCCATGGCCATGTCCTCAAACTTGCACTCGGGGTGCTCGTACATCATCCACATGATCTTGCCGGCGTCCATAGCTGAGCCACCGCCGACGGCGATGATGACGTCCGGCTCAAAGAGAGCCATCTGCTTGGCGCCGCGACGTGCGCACTGCAGCGACGGATCGGGCTCGACGTCGTAGAAGCAGTCGTGGGCGATGCCCATCTCGTCGAGCTTGGCCTCGATGGCGCGGGTGTTGCCATTCTTGAAGAGGAACTGGTCGGTAACGATGAAGGCGCGCTTCTTGCCCATGACGTTGCCCAGCTCGTCGAGGGCGACGGGCGTGGAACCCTTCTTGAAGTAGACCTTCTCGGGAGCGCGGAACCACAGCATGTTCTCACGGCGCTCGGCCACAGTCTTAACGTTGATCAAGTGCTTCACCCCAACGTTCTCGGAGACGGAGTTGCCGCCCCAGGAGCCGCAGCCCAGGGTCAGAGACGGCTTCATGCCAAAGTTGTACAGGTCACCGATGCCACCGTGCGAGGACGGGGTGTTGATGACGATACGGCAGGCCTTCATGACGTGCTCGAACAGGCTGATCTTCTCGGCCTGGGCGGGGTGCACGTACAGAGAGGCGGTGTGGCCCGGGCCACCGGCGAGCACCAGGTGCTCGGCCTTGTCGACGGCCTCCTGGAAGTCCTTGGCGTGGTACATGGCCAGGACCGGGGAGAGCTTCTCGTGGGAGAACTCCTCCTTGGCGGGGTCGGTGGAGGTGACCTCGGCGATCAGGATCTTAGTCTTGGCGGGAACCTCGATGCCGGCGAGCTCGGCGATCTTGGCGGCAGCCATGCCGGGGATGCGGTGATCGAGGGCGCCGTTCTTGAACATGGCGGCACGCAGGGCCTCCATCTCGGCACCCTGCTTGACGAAGTAGCAGCCGCGCTTCTGGAACTCGGCCTTGACCTGGTCGTAGATGGTGTCGATGACGGTCACGGACTGCTCGGAAGCGCAGATCATGCCGTTGTCGAAGGTCTTGGAGTGGATGATGGAGTTGACGGCGAGCAGCACGTCGGCGGTGTCGTCGATGACGACCGGGGTGTTACCGGCGCCAACGCCCAGGGCGGGCTTGCCCGAGGAGTAGGCGGCCTTGACCATGCCCGGACCACCGGTGGCGAGGATGATGTCGACGTCGCGCATGACCATGTTGGTCAGCTCGATGGAGGGGACATCGACCCAGCCGATGATGCCCTCGGGGGCACCAGCCTTGACGGCGGCGTCAAGCACGAGCTTGGCGGCGGCGATGGTGCACTTGGCGGCAGCCGGGTGCGGGGAGATGATGATGGCGTTGCGGGTCTTCAGGCTGATCAGCGTCTTGAAGATTGCGGTGGAGGTGGGGTTGGTCGTCGGGATGACGGCGCCCACGATGCCGATGGGCTCGGCGATCTTGGTGATGCCGTAAGCCTCGTCGCGCTCCAGGACACCACAGGTCTTGGTGTTCTTGTAAGCGTTGTAGATGTACTCTGCGGCGTAGTGGTTCTTGATGACCTTGTCCTCAAGAACGCCGCGGCCGGTCTCCTCGATGGCCATTTTCGCCAACGGGATACGAGCCTTGTTGGCGGCCATGGCGGCCTCATAGAAGATCTTGTCGACCTGCTCCTGCGTGTACGTAGCAAAAAGCGCCTGGGCCTCTCGCATCTGAGCGAGCTTAGCCTCAAGCGCCTCTACGTTGTCCACAATTGCGGGAGTAGTGTTTTCCGGTGACTTTTTCACCATTTGTGTCTCCTTGCGATCGGAGATTTACCCTACAAGATGCATGATAGCAAGAAATAATTCGGTGAACGGTCAGATTCCCGTAAAAGACAAACTAAAACGCTTCAATCAAATGAACCGTTTCAACTAAAACTATGCCCAATGCATCGCCCTGCTCATTGGGGACAGACTCTCATGAGTATTTCAATGGGAAAACGGGACATCTGTTTGATAATCGCTATTCGCGGGTCGCGGTTGAGTCGGACACACAGGCGGTGCAGCTGCTCGACTATATTCATCTCAATCCCGTGAAAGGTGCGCTCGACTCACTCGAGGCGTACCGCTGGTCAAGCTACAAGGCATATCAGCTGGGCTATGATCCCTTTGACATCTGCAAACCCTCATATAAGTCTGTCCCCAATGAGTGCAAAAAGGCGCCCTCCGTAGGGGAGGGCGCCTTTGGTAAGTTCTATGTGAACGCGAGGTCTTTGACCCGGAGAGTCCGAGGTACTTGTTGGTAAGACCTTATTTAGGAGCGCGCAACCTTGCCGGACTTGAGGCAGGTGGAGCAAACGTTCATCTTGCGACGGTGACCATCGACGACGACGTAAACGCGCTGGATGTTGGGGCGGAACTTACGGTTGGTGACGCGGTGAGAGTGGCTGATGGAGCGACCGGCAACGGGGTGCTTACCGCAAACTTCGCAAACTTTGGACATAACTGACCCTCCTTGGGCGACAAACGAACATGTCGCGTTAACAAACAAGCCTGAACTATAGCACAGAAGCAGCTCCCTGTGCGTAATCTACACAGAGATATTCCTCTTTTGGCGATAGTGCTCACGCCACGGCCCTGGACGTAGATCCGATTTGCGTGCAGCAGAGGGGATTATGCCAGCTCGTGCGTGCGTTTTCAAGCTCGTCCCACAAATATATATAGGTTTATGGAGCGCCTGCGCCCGTTTACGGATTGTTCTGTATTTATGCTCGCAATTAAGCTCGAGGTTGGCTACACTATCCCTTGACCATTAAAGGGGTACGAGATACCCACATGGAATTACATAGCTGCCAAAGAGCAGCCCTTCCTGTGGGTGTCTGGTCCGCTTTAAGCGGTCGGGCATCTATTTTTTTGACTGTGTCAGCAGTCAAGACATGTGAGGAAGGAGATCGATGGGCACGACTTCCCCCAAGGCGGTCATTATGGACGAGACCGCCGTCAATCGAGCGATGACCCGCATCGCGCACGAGATTCTCGAGCGCAACGAGGGCTGTGAAGACCTCGCTCTGGTCGGCATCGTCACGCGCGGCGACCTTCTGGCAAAGAAGCTCGCCGAGGAGATCAAGGAGATCGAGGGCGTCGACGTTCCGCTCGGCAGCCTCGACATCAGCTTCTACCGCGATGACTATGCGACCAATTTCGCTCCCGCGATCCACGCCACCAACATTCCCTTTAGCGTCGACGGCAAGCGCGTCGTGCTGGTGGACGACATCCTGTATACGGGCCGTACCATTCGCGCCGCTCTCGACGCCGTCATGGACCTGGGCCGTCCGAGCCGCATCGAGCTGGCAGTTCTCGTTGACCGCGGTCACCGTGAGCTCCCCATCTCGCCGGACTTTGTCGGCAAGAACGTTCCCTCGTCGCATGAGGAGAACGTGCACCTATATATGAAGGAAGTCGACGGCCACACCGCCGTCGAGATTAACGACGTCGCGCCGGGTTCCCACGTGGGCTCCGCGCCGCTGGGAGGTGAGTAGTACCGTGGCGTTCAACCATAAGCACCTGATCGACATTACCGAGTACTCCGAAGAGGACATCAAGCTCATCCTCGAGACCGCCAAGGCGTTCTCCGAGGTTAACGAGCGTGCGATCAAGAAGGTCCCCACGCTCAAGGGCAAGACCATCGTCAACATGTTCAACGAGCCCTCGACGCGCACCCGTAGCTCCTTCGAGCTCGCCGAGAAGCGTCTTTCGGCCGACAGCCTCAACTTTGGCGGCTCCTCGACCTCCACGGTCAAGGGCGAGAGCCTCGTCGACACCGTCGAGACCCTCAACGCCTACAAGATTGATTGCATCGTCGTTCGCGATAAGCACGCCGGTGCTCCCTACATCGTCACGCAGAACTCGCCCGCGAGCGTCATCTGCGCCGGTGACGGCAAGCACAACCACCCCACGCAGGCCCTGCTCGACCTGTACACCATCTGGGAGCACAAGGGTGACTTCCACGGTCTGAAGGTCGCCGTCGTCGGCGATATCGCGCACTCCCGCGTCTGCGGCTCGCTGATCCCCGCCCTTAAGATCATGGGCTGCGAGACCTACGCCGTCGCCCCCGGCACGCTGCTGCCGCCGGCGCCCGAGGTCCTGGGCTGCGACCACGTGACGAGCGACCTCGATTCCGTCCTGCCCGAGCTGGACGTCGTCTACATGCTGCGCGTGCAGCAGGAGCGCCTCGAGGGTGCCCCGTTCCCCACGATTCGCGAGTACCACAAGCTCTTCGGCCTGACCAAGGACCGCGAGAAGCTCATGAAGCCCGATGCGATCATCTGCCACCCGGGCCCCATCAACCGCGGCGTTGAGTTCGACTCCTATATGGCCGACCACCCGCAACGCTCCGTCATCCTGGAGCAGGTCTACGCCGGTATCTGCGTGCGTATGGCTATCCTGTATCTGCTGCTTGGAGGTGCCGATAATGGCCTTGCTTCTTAAGAATGCCCACGTCGTCGACCCGTCCGTCGAGCTTGACGGTGTCGTTGACGTCCTGATTGACGGCGACAAGATCGCCGAGGTCGGCGAGAATCTCGCCGTCGAGGGAGCCGAGGTCCGCGACCTTTCCGGCAAGTACCTCGTCCCCGGCCTGGTGGATATGCACGTTCACCTTCGCGAGCCCGGCTACGAGGTCAAAGAGGACATCGAGAGCGGTACCCGCGCAGCTGCCAAGGGCGGCTTTACCGGCGTGTGCGCCATGCCCAACACCGATCCCGTCACCGATAACGGCACCGTCGTGGAGTTCGTCAAGTCCCGCGCTGCCGAGGTCGGCCACTGCCGCGTCTATCCGTCGGGCGCCATGACCCGCGGTCTTAAGGGCGAGGCCATGTCCGAGATGGGCGATATGGTCGCCCACGGCGCCGTCGCCTTTACCGACGACGGCCGCGGCGTACAGGGCGCGGGCATGCTCCGTCGCTGCATGGACTACGGCAAGATGTTCGGCAAGGTCTTTATGAGCCACTGCCAGGACGAGGATCTGGTCGGCCACGGCCAGATCAACGAGGGCAAGGTCTCGACCCGTCTGGCTCTCGAGGGTTGGCCGGCTGCCGGCGAGGAGCTCCAGATCGCCCGCGACATCGAGATCGCCAAGCTGACCGGTGCCAAGCTGCACATCCAGCACATCTCCACCGCCCATGGTCTGGAGATTGTGCGTGCCGGTAAGGCCGCTGGCGTTCAGGTTACCTGCGAGGCCACCCCGCACCACATGTTCCTGACCGAGAACGACCTGGACGAGACCTACAACACCTCGCTCAAGGTCAATCCGCCGCTGCGCACCGACGAGGACGCCGAGGCCATCCGTCAGGGTGTCATCGACGGTACCGTCGACGTTATCGTCACCGATCACGCTCCGCACACTCCGTGGGAGAAGGCCCGCGAGTTCGAGCTCGCGCCCTTTGGAATGATTGGCCTCGAGACTTCGCTGTCGCTCGTGCTCACTGAGCTGGTCAACACGGGCAAGATGAGCGTGAGCCGCATGGTCGAGCTCATGGCCATCAAGCCGCGTGAGATCCTGGGCCTCGACCAGGTTCAGGTCAAGGCGGGCTCCGTTGCCGACCTGACCGTGTTCGACGCGTCCGCCACCTGGACGGTTGGCGAGGACGGTTACGAGTCGCGCGCCGAGAACTCCGGTTTTGCCGGCCGCACGCTCACCGGTCGTGCCACCGATGTGTTTGTCGGCGGTAAGCAGACGCTTGCCGACGGCTGCATCTGCTAGCATAGCCTTATCGCTTTTGTGCGCGGTGCCCTTGCGGTGCCGCGCTTTCTGTTCGTTTTGACCATGCAATCGCATGGGGGATTGGAGCGTCTATGCCCACACCTTCCACTGCACGCATGCACGACTTCGAGGTCGTCTCGAACCAGGAGATCGCCGACGGCATCTTCTCGCTCGTCATCTCGGCCCCCAAGCTTGCAAGTGCGCTCAAGCCCGGTCAGTTTGTGAACATCGCCGTACCCGGCGATGCGTCCTCGCTGCTTCGCGTGCCCCTGAGCTACTACCGCGCCGACGCCGAGGCCGGCACCGTCGAGCTGTGGTACGCCGTCGTGGGCGACGATACCCGTCGTTTGTCCCAGATGGGCCCTGGCTCCACCTCTAACCTGCTGGGCCCCGGTGGCCGTGGCTGGATGGTACCCGAGGGCACCAGGAAGGCCCTGCTCGTCGCCGGTGGCATCGGCGTTCCGCCTGTGCTGTGTCTTGCCGGTATGCTTGCCGAGCAGGGCGTGGATGTTGACGTGTGCCTGGGCTTTGGCACCGCTTCCAAGGCCGTGGGTGTCGATGAGTTCCGCGCGCTGGGCGCCACGGTCAACGTTTGCACCGACGACGGCTCGCTCGGCACGCACGGTTTTTGCACCGATCCTGCCGCCGAGCTGCTCGGCGAGGGCGGCTACGACTACGTCGCCAGCTGCGGCCCCGCTGTCATGATGAAGAAAGTCGCCGCCGCTGCCGCCGAGGCCGGTGCGTACTGCGAGGTGTCGCTTGAGCGCATGATGAGCTGTGGCTTTGGCGCCTGCAACACCTGCAATGTCGAGACGGTCGACGGTATGAAGGGCGCTTGCATGTGCGGCCCCGTGTTCGATGCTTCCAAGGTGGTGGTCTTCTAGTGGGTACCGTGAACATGGCCGTCGATTTCGGCGGCGTCAAGATGCAAAACCCCATCAACACCGCAGCCGGTACCTTTGGCTACGGCTGGCAGTTCCAGAACTTCTTTGATGTTTCCCAACTGGGCGCCATCACCACCAAGGGTTGCGCAGCCGAGCCCTGGCCCGGTAACCCCGCGCCCCGCATGGCCGAGATCCCCGGCGGTATGATCAACTCCGTGGGCCTTCAGAACCCCGGCGTGGCCGCCTTTGCTCGCGAGTCCGGTCCGTGGCTCGA
>CALLST010000272.1:0-4817 GCA_938011875.1 uncultured Collinsella sp.
GCCTTTGGCCAGGGCCACTCCAGCTGGGCGCTGGGCATCACCGGTTTGGTCATCGGCACCACGGTGTTCTTTGAGGCGGGCGTAGTCGTTTTGATTCCGCCTGCGTTTAGCGTGGCATCGCAGACCAAAAAGTCGACGCTCTACTACGGCATCGCGCTGCTCGCGGGACTTGCCGCTGGTTATGCGTTTGTGCCGCCATCCGCCGGGTCGGTTCTGGTCGCCGGCACGCTCGGTGTCGACCTGGGCACCATGATCCTCGTCGGTATCCCCACCGCCTTTATCGCTATGGCGATTGCCGGCGTCGTGTGGGGCCGCAACGTGGGCGGTCGCATTTTTACCGATGTTCCGGAGCACTTTACCTCTGCCGAGGGTGCGAGCGATGAAAAAGAGCTTCCCTCCTTTGGCATGGTGCTTGCCATCGTGCTCACGCCGCTTTGTCTGATTTTGCTGGGCACGTTGTCCTCTTATATCCCCATGCCCGCCGAGCTCGCCTCGATTCTCGCCTTCCTGGGCAAGCCGTTCGTCGCTTTGACGCTTGCCACGCTCGTCGCGATGTATCTGCTGGGCGCGCGCCGCGGCTACTCCGGCGCCGAGCTCAAGGCCCTGCTCGACCGCTCTCTTAAGCCCGTCGGCATGATCTTGCTGGTTATCGCCTGTGGCGGCGTCATTCGCTGGATGCTGCAGGACTGCGGCTTGGGCCAGGTTATCGGCCCTATGCTCGAGGCCTCACCGCTGCCTTTGGTGGTCGTTGCCTTTTTGATTGCCGTCATGGTGCGTGCCTCTGTTGGCAGCTCCATCGTCGCTATGACCATGGCATCGGGCATTATGGCCGCCATGCCTGCGGTTTCCGGAGCCTCAGTGCTCATGCGTGCCGCTATCTGTCTTGCTATCTGCGGCGGTGCCACGGCCCTCTCGCACGTCAACGATGCCGGTTTTTGGATGTGCTCCTCGTTCCTGGAGATTGACGAGAAGACCACCCTCAAGTCCTGGACCGTTATGGAGACGCTCATCGGCCTTTCGGGTCTTGCCTGCGCCCTGGTGATTTCGTTCTTCGCCTAGTTCGCGTAGCTAAGCATCTTTTGCCGAGTGCATCGCTCGGTACCCATTTACACCTGATTCATTAACCAACGATTGGTACAACCGTTCAAACCAAAAGAGGAGAGCACCATGGACGAGAAGACCAAGGCACAGATTCAGCAGGAGGCAGCCGACCTGGTTGCCAAGCTGCAGCCGCGTTCCGGCAAGTTTCGCACCATCAGCCCCGAGATGGACCCGCTGCGCCTGGGCTCTGGCTGGTCTATCGAGGATCTGGACAAGCCGCAGGTCATTATCGAGTCGACCTTTGGCGATTCGCACCCGGGTTCTGCCGGCCTGTTCGAGCTGGTCGAGGAGGTCCGTGCCGGCGTTGCCGAGGCTGGCGGTCACGGTGCCCGTTACTTCTGCACCGATATCTGCGACGGCGAGGCCCAGGGACACGACGGCATTAACTACTCGCTGCCCAGCCGCGACATGATCGCCAACATGATCGAGATCCATGCCAAGGCCACCCCGTTCGACGCCGGCGTCTTTGTCGCCAGCTGCGATAAGGGCCTGCCTGCGAACCTCATGGCCATGGGCCGCATCAACATCCCCTCCATCGTCGTTACCGGCGGCGTCATGGATGCCGGTCCCGATCTGCTGACCTTGGAGCAGCTCGGCGCGATTTCTGCCCGCTACGAGCGCGGCGAGATCTCCCGCGAGGAGCTTGAGTTTGCCAAGCACAACGCATGCCCCAGCTGCGGCGCCTGCTCCTTTATGGGTACCGCCTCGACCATGCAGGTCACGGCCGAGGCCCTGGGCCTTATGCTCCCCGGCACGGCTCTGCTGCCCGCCACCAGCTCCGACCTGCGCGAGTTCGCCCGCGAGGCCGGCCGTCAGTCCGTGTGGCTCTCCGAGCACAACCTGTGCCCCCGCGACATCGTGACCAAGGAGTCCTTCGAGAACCTCATCATGGTCCACGGCGCCATTTCGGGCTCCACCAACTCGCTGCTGCATATCCCCGCGATTGCCCGCGAGTTTGGCATCGAGATGTCCGCCGACGATTTCGATCGCCTGCACCGTGGCGCCCACTACCTGCTCAACGTCTGTCCCGCAGGCGAGTGGCCGGCGCAGTTCTTCTACTAAGCAGGTGGCGTGCCGCGCATCATGGAGGAGATCAAGTCGATGCTTCACCTCGATGTCATGACCGTCACCGGCAAGACCCTCGGCGAAAACCTCGAGGACCTTAAGAACAACGGTTACTACGAGAAGTGCGGTCGTTACCTTGAGAAGTGGAATCTCAAGCGCGAGGACATCATCCGTCCGTTTGACCAGGCCTTCGGCACCGACGGTTCCATCGCCATCCTCCACGGCAATCTTGCTCCCGAGGGCGCGGTCGTCAAGCACACCGTCGTTCCGCGCGAGATGTTCCAGGCTACGCTCAAGGCCCGTCCGTTCGACTGCGAGGAGGACGCCATTCACGCCGTCCTGACGCACGAGGTCAAGCCCGGCGATGCCGTTATCATTCGCTATGAGGGACCCAAGGGTTCCGGTATGCCCGAGATGTTCTACACCACCGAAGCTATCGCCAGCGACCCCGAGCTGGGCGCGAGCATTGCCCTGATCACCGACGGCCGCTTCTCCGGCGCCTCCAAGGGCCCGGCTATCGGTCACGTTTCGCCCGAGGCCGCTGTGGGCGGTCCGATTGCCCTGATTGAGGAGGGCGACCTTATCCGAATCAACATCCCCGAGCGCTCGCTGTCCATCGTGGGCATCGCCGGCAAGGAGATGGAGCCGGCCGAGGTCGACGCCGTCCTGGCCGAGCGCCGAGCCGCTTGGAAGCCCAAGGCTAATCGTTACACCTCCGGCACGCTCAAGTTCTTTACCGAGCATGCAGTTTCCGCCATTCAGGGTGGCTACATGGAGTAGCGCCCATGCGCATCAAATATCTCCTCTCATAGATGCGCGGTACAACGCGCCCCGAGCCACGTCACCGGGGCGCGTTGTTCAGCGCCGCCGGGGCGCTCCACTCAAACGACAAGAGACGTCTTACGCAAGCGCCCGCGTCCGTGGATAAAACCACGGGCGTGGGCGCTTCACTTTATTCCCAGCCGCTTTATTCCCAGCCCTTCCACACGTCAGGCTCGTAGCCAACGGTTGCCTGGCGGCCGTTGCGAACGATGGGCTCACGAAGAATCTGCTGGTTATCGAGCACCTTTTCGAACTTCTGGTCGGCAGCAAGATACTGTACGAGCGCAACCGTGTCGGCATCTTTCGCCTTTGGATCGATCACAGCGTCGATCCCGCCGACGGCGCGCGCCACGCTTTCGAGCTCGCCTTTGCTCATCCCCTTTTCCTTCAAGTCGATGAACTGGAACTTCACACGACGTTCCTTGAAATAGCGCTGCGCCTTCTTAGTATCGAAGCTTTTCTTCGTGCCGAATATCTGGATGTTCATACGTACCGCCTTCGCTCAATTCTCGTCCGTCCATGATACGACAAGGGAGCCGAGCAAAAACAGAGCAGGCGGAGATGGAGGAGGACGGCGACCGACCGTCGGCAAGAGTCGGCCGGATCGGACTGGCGCCCAGCGCGCGCCGGCGACACGCTCGCAGCTGCACACATAGCCGATGTACAAGCTCGCCGCGGCGTTCCCTCGCCCCGCGGTGTGGCGATAGAGAAGCACGCCACCCGTCAACGATGGCGCCTCGGTGAAGAAAATCAACGTCTGGGTTACATCCCTTGACGGCTGCTAGAATGCCTCCCCGCTATGAAGGATTTGACCAAAGCATACATCGCAATTCGGCGGCCCCTGGTATACGGGGCCTCTCCTGTTGTTCCCCAAGTGCGCTCTGAGCAGCCGCTTTCTTCCTGTCGTATCTGATGCACGCATAGCACGTGCATGTTATTTCGCCCGTGGGCCGGCGCGCCTTCGGCGAAGAATCGAATAGATACGAAGGAAGCTTATGTCTGATAATTGTACGGTCGCGCCCGCCAATGGGCGCATTACCGGTACCCAGATCAGCATCGTCGCGGTCGTCGTCCTGGGTGCCTTCTTGGCGCTACTGAACCAAACGGTGATGTCGCCTGCGCTGCCGGTCATCATGTCCGATTTCGCCATCGATGCCTCGACTGCCCAGTGGATCATGTCCATATACCCGCTGGTGAGCGGCATCATGGTCCCCGTTTCGGCGTTCCTTATCGACAAGTTCAGCACCCGCGTGCTATTCTTCGGGGCGACGCTGGTGTTCGCGCTGGGCACGCTGCTGTGCGCCGCAGCCCCTGATTTCCTGTTCCTCATCATCGGTCGCGTGTTGCAAGCGGCGGGCTCAGGCGTGCTCATGCCGCTTGTCTCGGTGGTTCCCATGCTGGTGTTCCCCGTCGAGAAACGAGGAACGGCTATGGGCATGGCGGGCATCGTCATGTCGGCGGGTCCCGCGGTCGGCCCCGTCGTAGGCGGCGCGGTGATCGACACGTACGGCTGGCGCACCATGATCGGCGCCATCGTCCCCCTCGCAATTCTCGTGCTGGTGCTGGGCGAGTTCATGCTGAAAAACGTGGGCGAGCTGAAGAACCCCAAGCTCGACCTGCCCTCGGTCGTCCTCTCCACCATCGCCTTCGGCGGACTTCTCTACGGGTTCTCGAGCGCCTCGACGCTCGGCTGGACGAGCCCCGCGGTCATCCTGCCCATCGTCGCCGGCGTGGTAAGCCTCGTGCTGTTCATCAGACGCCAGCACCGTTTGGAAGAGCCCTTGCTCCAGATCAACGCACTTAAGTCGCGAGACTTCGCCTGCTCGGCC
>CALLST010000273.1:0-2465 GCA_938011875.1 uncultured Collinsella sp.
TGCTGTTATCGCTGATGGTCGTCACGATGGTGTAAACCGTGTTGTCGTAGTCAATACCACCGGCGTTGCCCTTAACTTCATGCAGCGTGTAGGTGTGCTGGCCGATCTCGGTGTACTCAATGGGGCTGAACGTCACCTTACCGTCGGCAGCGTTCTCAACGGTCTCGATAAGCTCGGAGTCCTCGCCCTTAACCTCGCGCAGCTCAAAGCTGAACTCGCCGGCTGTAAGGTCGCACCCGGTCAGGACCTTGGTTACGTCAATCTTGTCGGTAACGCTGGACTCAACAGGATTCGTAGTGTAGGTATTCTCGAACTTGGCCTTGCCCGAGGTCACCTCCACCTCAGCGCTGAGCACGCCCTTCTTGTCGGGCGTCACCGTCACGGTAATCTCCGCAACGTTCCCGCTGTAGGCGATGCCATCGACCGTGGTCCCGGCGTTCTTTTCGCTGACTTTGTAGACATACGTGCCGGGCTCGGTGTATTCGATCGTGCCGAAGTTAATGGCAGCCTTGCCCTTGTCCAGGTCGGCATTGGTCACGGACACAGCCATGGGCGCAGTCGCGGACTCGGGCATCGGGGTGCCGTCCTCGGACGTCAGCCTAAACTCAAACTTGTCCTCATCCGTCCAGTCGCGGCCCACGAGCACCTTGGTCAGGCCAAAGTCTGCCTTGGTATCCACCGTCGCCGGCGTCATGTTGTACGCAAAGATAATCTTGCCGTTGTTGCCCAGGTGAACGTCAACCTCCGTGGCGTTGTTGTTCCACTTGGGGTTGAGCACGTCGGCCGCGGTGCCGGTGAGGTTACCGCCCACGCTCTCCTTGGTGGTGTGGAGCTCATCAATAAAGGCCAGGCGTGCGGTTCCCTTGGCAAACGACAGGTTTCCGCTCGCGTCGCGCACGACGGCGCCCTCAAAGTTCGCAGCGTGTTCACCGACAAACTCAATAACAGCAGTACGGGATTCGGCCTTTCCGTCTGCGCCCAGCGCCTCAAACTCATCCTTGTAGTAATACTTGCTGCCGACAGCCAGCGAACCCGCTGCGGGCGTCGTGCAGTTCTTAACCGTGTAAATGGGAGTCTGCTTCTGGAAATAGTAATAGCGGTTGGTGTCGGCAGGCTCAAAGTTCGCGATCGTATCGCCCAGCGCGCCAGCGTTCCACTTGTTCGCGTAGAAGTTAACGGTCTTGGAACCGTTCTCCGCGGTGGTCGTATTGCTCTTGATGTAGTCCTCGAGCCCCTTTACGTTCTTGGGCGTAAAGAGGTTATCGAGCGCTTCTTTCTTAACGCTCGAGGTGTAGTTCACCTGGATGGGCTCAGTATTGTCGACCGTAAGAACACCATCGGTGATCTTAAAGTGGCGCAGCGGAATCAGCGACGCGGGGATCTTGACCGTCACGATATCGCCGTTCTGAGGCTTGCCCTCTTCGGCATGCTGAACGGTGATGACCAGGTTCGCAGCGGCACCAGAAAATGTGTAGGTGTCGACGTTACCCTCGGGCTTCTTTGACGGTTTTTCAAACGTCTCGCCGCCATACACGACGGACGTAAAGTTGTCGACCTGCATAAAGTCGCCCAGCTCATCGGTAAACGTGATGTAGCCGGACTTATGCTCGCCATAACCGCTGTGAACTTCTGTCGGGTAACCAGTTTGGATAATGCTTCCCGAGATCTCTTCGAAGATTTTCTCGAGCTCAGAGGCGCTGGTTGCCGACTTGTAGTAGTCGGAGTTTTCCGCACGCGTGCCATAGTCGATGACCCACTCGCCCCAGAAAGAGATGCTTGACGTGGCACCAGGATAGTTGCTCGACACAGCATGCATGAACTTGTTCACTTTGCTCGTGCCTTCAGCCGTGGGGTCGGCGCTGGGATTTGCTCCGTTAAAGATGCCAATAGTATAAATGTCGGCACCATTAGCTTTGAGGCTCTTGGCGCTAGCGATGGCGCTATCGGCAACACTTGCCTGGAATCCACTTGAACTCGTAGGTGAGCCATCGGTAAAGAACACAACAATCTTCTTGGCATCTGCACGACCAGAATTAATAGTAATGTTCTCGGCCAGCTCCAGACCATAGTCGGCTTGCGTGGAACCGGCAGGATTGATGTTGCCAACCGTGTCCTTGAGGCTATCCGCATCCTTGCCCTTGCAGGACGTCAGGTTCTTCATGGTCTGCGAGTAGTTGTAGGTGTACCGTCCATCACGATAAGTGTCGTTGCCGACCTTATCAGTCTTCTTCTTGCCCGCAAACTTTACGATGGCAACCCGATGCTGCTTGGACGCATCTGTAATGCTTTGGTTTTGCGCGGCGATGGCGTCAATAAAGGTATTGGCGGCCGTCTTTAGCGCATCGATGCGCTTTGTGTTGTCGCCCGTGCCCATAGTGTCGTCCATCGAGCCAGAAGCATCCAGCACCATCACGATGTCGAGCGGCTTGCCGGAAATCGTCGTATCGGATGTCGAAGAGATGGCA
>CALLST010000274.1:0-4372 GCA_938011875.1 uncultured Collinsella sp.
TCAACGCGGCGATGCATGCGCCTGAAAGCGCTTTGAGCCCGCGCGGCCCAACCCAACCTTTCAAAAGGGAAAGCTGGACGTAAGCCAAATCGATGGCAGCCCATGTGCGGCGCTGCGATGATGAGGCCGTAACAAGGAGCTGGTCTCAAGGAGGAGTCATGATGTACGGAGCAGGGCAAGTGCGTGAGCCGCGGTCGTTGGGAAGGCGCATGGGTGATTCTGTGATCGCTGCCGTGTGCACGGGATTGATGGCGGTGCTTTGCATTGGGATGCTGTGGGCCATGTCGCATGTGGGACAATAGCGGACGGTTGGGTGCCGGCATAAACGGCGCTCACGTATTCGTTTTGCTTGTTAAGGAGTACCCATGGGCGTCGTCGATCCCTTTTCTGTTGCTCGGGCCGCGGGGCTTGAGCTGACCGGGAAGTCCGAGGGCCTCACGCTCACCGACGGCACGATGGAGCTGCGTGCCGATTTTGACCGCATGCTTCCGCGGCTCAAGCAGGGCCGTCTGCAGCAAGAGCTGTTGGTAAAGGCTGCGCGCGCAAAAGGCATCGAGTGCCCATGGGCGATTGACGCCACGGCAGGCTTTGGCGAGGATTCGCTGCTGTTGGCGGCCGCGGGCTTTACCGTCGATCTGTATGAGCAGGATTGCGTGATCGCGGCGCTCCTCAAGGATGCCCTGGATCGCGCGGCAGATGATCCGGCGCTTGTGGCTGCCGTGTCGCGCATGCGCTTACATGCGGGCGAGGATAGCATTGCCGGCCTTCGCCATACGGCTGAGCTGATCGGGCGGGGCGAGCTTGCCGCCCCCGACGTGGTATATCTGGATCCCATGTTTCCCGAACGCACCAAGAGCGCGGCGGTGAAAAAGAAGTTCCAACTCTTACACCATCTGGAGCAGCCGTGCGCCGATGAGGAGACGCTGGTCGAAGCTGCGCTTGCGGTGCACCCGCGCAAGGTCGTTATCAAGCGGCCGGTGAAGGGACCGCTGCTTGCCGGCGTTAAGCCGAGCTATCAACTTGCGGGCAAGGCCGTTCGCTACGATGTTTTGGTGCCGCCGCGCCCGTAGCTTGCGTGCGATGGCTGGCGCTCCGTCAATGCCGTGCCGATGCGGCGCCTATTTCCAAGGGTGCGACGTCAAGTGCCAGCCGCCGCAGTATTCGCATTTGTAGCAGGCCAGCCCGCGGCGTCCGCGGTTTTCGCAGTCGGCCATAACTGCCTCGGCCTCGGCACGCGTGTCGTAACGGTTTTTGCGCTCGCACGACTTGTAGCGCCAGGCTTCATCGCGCTCGGCGTCCAGGGCGTCGCGACGCTCGTCCTCGTGTGCAAACAGGTCGCTCATATCGCCGCCGGTGGCAGCGCCCAAAAACTCGCTTTTGGCCTTTGACCAGGCGGCTCGCTTTTTGCTTCCCATCTGCTTCGCGCCCTTCTCCAAACGTTGGTATCATTGCTCAATCAAAGTGATACCAATAAACGTGAGGTCGCCGCGTGATGATCAGAAAAACCCTCGATACCGACATTCCCGCCGTCATGGCTATCTATGACGCGGCCCGCGCCTTTATGCGCGCGCATGGCAACGCCACGCAGTGGCCCGAGGGCACGCCTTCGGGCGAGCAGCTGGCTGCCGATATCGCCGCCGGTGGCAGCTATGTGTGCGAGGAAGACGGACGCGTGGTGGCGACGTTTGCCTTTCTGCCGGGGCCGGACAGTTCCTACGATGTGATCGAGGGCGGCCAGTGGCGCAGCGACGCCCCGTATGCTGTGCTGCACCGCGTGGCATCCGACGGCACCACGCATGGCGTCGCGGCTGCGATGTTTGCCTTTGCCGAGGAACGCATCGACCATCTGCGTATCGACACACACCAAGACAACCTGCCCATGCAGGGCGCCATCGCCAAGGCCGGGTTTAAGCGCGCCGGTATCGTATATGTGTCGGACGGTACGCCGCGCGTCGCGTTTGATTGGCTGCGCGAGGCATAAAGGCCGAGCCACATACCAGCGTTTTACCAAAAATGGCCCCGAGTGGGGCCATTTTTGGTAAAACGCGTTGTTGTGGGGCTCGCGTTGTTATCGCCCCAGATGAGCCCAGGCAGACAAAAAGGGGAGGTGCCGGCTTTCGCAAGGCGCGAACCTACGAAAATCGCTGCGCGGCAACGCGGGGCGATGAGCTCGGTCGGGGGATAGGGCTCGCTTCGCCCGCCGGCCCGTAAATTGTATCATCCAGTGTGGAACAAGGATGCCCGTTGCCGCGTGCGATGGGCTTGCAATAAGAGGAGAGCCATGTCGAAGCAAGCGGTCGTTGGAATCTTGGCGCATGTCGATGCCGGCAAGACCACGCTGGCCGAGGCCATGTTGTTCAACGCGGGTCGCATTCGCAAGCGCGGCCGCGTGGACGATGGCGATTCGCATCTGGACACGAACGCGATCGAGCGTGAGCGTGGCATTACGATCTTCTCGTCGCAGGCCGTGCTCGACCATGGCGATACCCACGTCATGCTCGTGGATGCGCCGGGGCATGTCGATTTTTCTGCCGAGGCGGAGCGCACGCTGCGCGCGCTCGACTACGCGATTTTGGTTGTGGGTGCCAACGATGGCGTACAGGGTCATACCGAAACCCTGTGGCGTCTGCTTACACGTTATGACATCCCGACGTTTATCTATATCAACAAAATCGATTTGGAGAATCCCGGCCGCGATGTCTTGTTGGCACAACTTGGGCAACGTCTTTCCGAGGGCTGCCTGGATGCCAACGAACTGCTGGCGGGCGGCGCCGTTCAGGAGGAAGCTGCTGCGTTGGACGAGGCGGCGCTCGAGGAGTTTCTTGAGGCGGGTGAGCTTTCTGTCGCAACGCTGTCGCGCATGGTTGCCGAGCGCAAGCTCTTTCCATGTTTTGCCGGCTCGGCGCTCAAGGACCAAGGCGTGGACGAGCTGCTGGACGGCATATGCGCGCTGATGCGTGAACAGGCATGGCACCCGGAGTTTGCCGCGCGCGTCTATCGTGTCAGCCGCGGGGATCGCGGCGAGCGCTTGGCATGGCTTAAAGTGACCGGCGGCACGCTGCATGCCAAGCAGATGATTGACGGACGTTCCGGTGCCGAGGCATGGGAGCAGAAGGTCGATCAGGTACGCATCTATAACGGCGAGAAGTATGAGCTTGCCCAAGAAGTTGCTGCTGGCGGTATTTGTGCCGTGACGGGTCTTGCGCACGTTCGCCCGGGGGACGCCCTGGGCGCGGAGCCCGCGGGCGATGCGCCCGTCATTGCTCCGGTCCTCACCTATACGGTGCTTCCGGGCGAACACGATGTCCACGCGGTGTTCAAAGCGCTGACTGAGTTGGCGGATGAAGATCCCATGCTCGGCGTAAGCTGTAATACGCATCTTGAGCAGTTTCATTTGCAGTTGATGGGCGCTGTGCAACTCGAGGTCGTGCAGCGGGTGTTGGCCGATCGCTTTGACCTTTCGGTTGAGTTTGAGTCTGGCGGCATTCTCTATAAGGAGGCTATTTCGCAGCCGGTCGAGGGCGTGGGCCACTTTGAGCCGCTGCGCCACTATGCCGAGGTGCATTTGCGCCTGGCGCCGTTGCCAGCGGGTTCGGGCGTGCAGTTTGGCACCGTGACCTCGACCGACGAGCTCGATCTTAACTGGCAGCGTTTGGCACTCACCAACGCCATGGAGCGCGACCACCTGGGCGTGCTGACTGGCTCGCCCATCACCGATGTGCGCATTACGCTCACGGGCGGTCGCGCGCATGCCAAACACACCGAGGGCGGCGATTTTCGCCAGGCCACGTACCGTGCGATTCGCCAGGGACTCATGCAGGCGCGTGAGGCCGGCGCGGCGGTACTGCTGGAGCCGTGGTATCGCTTTGAGCTCGAGGTACCGGGGGAGTGCGTGGGCCGGACGCTCTCGGATGCCACACGCATGGGTGCCGAGTACGAGCCGCCGACGATGGCGGGAGACCGGACAAAGCTTGTGGGTCGCGTGCCAGCATCCGAGGTGCAGGATTACGCGCTGGAGGTGGCCGCCTACACGAGCGGTCGCGGGCATCTGTACCTGGAGTTCGCCGGCTATGCGGCTTGCCATGATGCCGAGCGCGTTATAGAGGCGGCCGCCTATGAGCCCGAGGCCGATCTGCCCAACACGCCCGACTCGGTCTTTTGCTCTCACGGCGCCGGTTACACGGTCAAATGGTACGACGTACCCGCCGCGGCACACGTAAAGGTCGATCCCGCCACCTTCCGCCCCTGGCGTGCAGCAGACGCGGAGTTTTTCGGCCACATGTGACAAAGGGGCAGTTCCTTTTAATATGAGCAGGACATTGTCAAGAGGCAAAATCGGGCCTGGCCCCAACGATATGGGGTCAGGCCCTCT
>CALLST010000275.1:0-1666 GCA_938011875.1 uncultured Collinsella sp.
TGCGTCTGTCGCATATCGCCCGCGACCTCAAGGGCGTCGTCGAACGCTACCGTCCCGATACCGCGGCTATCGAGAGCATCTACTTTGGCGCCAACGTCCGCTCGGCCATTCCTACGGCGCATGCCCGCGGTGCTGCGCTCGTGGCGCTTTCGGAATGCGCGCTCGAGATTGGCGAATACACGCCCATGCAGATCAAGCAGGCCGTGGTGGGCACCGGTGCCGCAGATAAACGGCAGGTTGCCTACATGGTGCGCACGCTCACGCAGCTCGATCACGACCCGCATCCCGACCATGCAGCCGATGCCCTAGCCTGCGCCATCTGCCACGTAAACCTCAGCCGCACCCGTGCCCTCACCGGTGGCGAGTTCTATCAACAGAGAGGAACCGGATACTGATGATTTCCCAGCTCCATGGAACGCTTGTCGAGGCCACGATGAGCTCGGCCGTCGTCGATGTATCGGGCGTGGGCTTTGAGCTCGGTATTTCGGGCAGCACTGCCGCCACGCTGCCTACGCCCGGCGGCGAGGTTCGCCTCTATACCCGCATGCAGGTGCGCGAGGACGCCATGACTCTTTTTGGCTTTGCCTCCAAGGACGAGCGCACGATGTTCGATCGGCTCGTTTCCGTCTCGGGCGTTGGTCCGCGCCTGGCGCTTGCCGTGCTTTCCACCTATACCGTGGGACAGCTGTATTCCCTGGTAATGGCCGAGGATGACAAAGGCATGGCCAAGGTACCCGGCGTGGGCAAAAAGACAGCGCAGCGCCTCATCTTGGAGCTCAAGAGCACCTTTGCCAAGGATAAGGGCTTTGTGCCGGTCGACGTGATTCCCGGACAGGTTGCGATGCCCGTGCCCGCTGCCGCTCCCTCGGCGATCGACGATGCCCGTGCGGCACTCCTTTCCATGGGCTTTAGCCCGCAGGAGACCGATGTTGCCCTGAGCGGGTATGATGGGCAGAATATGCGTGTCGAGGATTTGCTCGGCGCGGCGCTTAAGCGACTTGGAATGGATGCGTGATGTGGGAAGCCGATGATTCTCAGGACCTGTGGTCGACGCCCGGAAACTCGCCGGCGGCATCCATGGCGCATGGCGAGCGCATGGTGGGCTCGGAGCTGACGCCCGAGGACCTCGATGTCGACCGCACCCTGCGCCCTCAGCGCCTGGATGACTACTGCGGCCAGGAACACATCAAGCAGAGCCTTCGCGTGCTCATCGAGGCGGCGCAAAGCCGCGGCGAGACGCTCGACCACGTGATCTTCTCGGGCCCTCCGGGTCTGGGCAAGACCACGCTGGCTACGGTTATCGCCAACGAGCTGGGCGCTCAGATCAAGACCACGAGTGGCCCTGCCATCGCGCGCACGGGCGACCTGGCGGCCATCCTTACTAACTTGCAGCCGGGTGATGTGCTGTTTATCGACGAGATCCACCGCCTCAACCGTTCGGTCGAGGAGGTCCTGTACCCCGCGATGGAGGACTTTGCCCTCGATATCGTGATTGGCAAGGGTCCGGCGGCGCGCTCGATTCGCCTGGATATTCCCAAGTTTACGCTGGTAGCGGCAACGACCCGCTCAGGCATGTTGACCGGCCCGTTGCGCGACCGCTTTGGCATTTCATATCGCCTGGATTACTACACGGTTGAGGAGCTCGCGCAGATTGTGACGCGCTCGG
>CALLST010000276.1:0-6091 GCA_938011875.1 uncultured Collinsella sp.
TATCGTGCGCGCCCGCGCGCGAACGGCGATGCGGGCTGGCGGAAACGTGATGTAGGGTCGCCTGTTCACCGCAGCTGGGGTCGTCCATACGCCGCAACCAGCGTTCAAAAGCTTGGTACGGTAACTGCACTTCTTAATATGCATAGAACAATCGTCATCTTGCATAAAATAACAGCTCAGTCCGGGTTTGCCCGTGCCTACCCCCGTCTGCGCCGTGCAAAAAACGGAGTTTTCAGCATCGTGGTGCTGTCGGCACTGCCACAATCTTGCAACACACGGGCCCCTAAGCTATTGATCCCTGCCGTTGCACCCCCGGAGTATGTGCCTGCGTCCCGTCAGACCGCGATGTCTGGTCTAAAACACAATATTTATGCGCCTGGAGACGTTGATTAACGCTTTCGATGCGTATACACACAGCTTGGCGTGCTGAATACTCGCAAAAATGCACGCAGCATCCTATGGGACCCTTCTGCGGCAGGCGCGAAGCGAGTCGGAGCTCAGCAGAACGGGGCTTGGCGCATTGCTTGGCGGGTCCGGGGCCCTGCCGCAGGCCTTTGGTGCTGTGGAAAACGCCCGTGTTCGCGTCTGCTGTGTGGTAAATGACAGACGGAGCGCCGGACGCGCGGACTTCGTGCGTCCGGCGCTCATTAGGAAAAACAGAGCCGCCCGTATCGGGCGGCTCGGCAATCAAAAACCTTGGATTCGGGGCATACGCTACTGGTTAGTTTACCCCTCGAGCATGCCGTCGAGGGTGCGCCAGGCGAGCTCGGCGCATTTGACGCGGGCGGGCATGTGCGAGATGTCCTGGAGCTGGGCAGCCTCGTCTAGGTCTTCCAGGTCTTCCTCGGAGAGCTGTTCGCCGCGGATCATGGCGAGGAAGAGCCCCGCCAGGCGGCGCGCCTCCTCGACCGTCTCGCCGGTGATGAGGTCGGCCATGATGTCGGCGCTGGCCTGGCTGATGGCGCAGCCATGACCGGTAAAGGAGGCCTCCTCGATCACGCCGTTCTCGACGCGCAGCTGCAAGGTGAGTTCGTCACCGCAGCTGGGGTTGATGCCGTCGTGCTCGTGCGTGGGAGCGTCCATCTCGTACTTATAGTCGGGGTGCGAGTTGTGCTCCATAAATGTGGTGGAGGTGTACAGATTACCCATTGAACGTGCTCCAAACGTGATGCAGACCGGCGATGAACTTGTCAATGTCGGCCTTGTCGTTGTAGAAGGCCACGCTGGCGCGGCAGCAGGCAAGGTTCTCGACGCCCAGCCAGGTGAGCAGCGGCTGCGCGCAGTGGTGACCGGCGCGGATGCAGACGCCGTCCATGTCCATGATGCTCGCGACATCGTGCGGGTGGATACCCTTGACGTTAAAGCTCACGACGCCATGGTGATTGTCCCAATAGATGGAGCCGATAATCTGGACAAAGTCGAGCTGCATGAGTTCGCCCATCAGGTAGTGGACGAGTGCCTGCTCGCGTGCCTGGATGTTTTCGTAGCCCACGGTGTTAACCAGGTAGTCAAGCGCCGCGCCCGTGGCGAAGATGCCGGCGGCGTCCTGCGTGCCGGCCTCGAACTTCTCGGGGACGGGCGCCCAGACGGCGTCCTGCTCGGTGACCGAGTCGATCATCTCGCCGCCGGTAAGCATGGGCGGCATGGCGTTGAGCGGGGGGATCCTGTCGCGGACCTCGGCCTTGCCCCACAGCACGCCGATGCCCATGGGGCCCATGGCCTTGTGCGCGCTAAAGGCAAAGAAATCGGCTCCAAGGTCGGCCACATCGACCGGCATGTGCGGCAGCGACTGCGCGCCGTCGACGACCAGATAGCCGCCGTACTTGTGCACGAGCTTGCCGAGGTTCTTGACCGGGTTCTCGACGCCCAGCACGTTAGAGACCTGACCCACGGCCAGAATCTTGGTCTTGGGACCCACCTTGGCAAGCACTTCCTCGGTGGTGAGCTGGCCGGTCTTGGTGGGGTAGAGGTAGACGAGCTTGGCGCCGGTCTCACGGCAGACCTGCTGCCACGGAATCAGGTTGGAGTGGTGCTCCATGATGGTGATGACGACCTCGTCGCCCGGTTCGAGGACCGTGGGCGCAAAGCTCTTGGCGACCAGGTTGAGCGACTCGCTCGTGTTGCGGGTGAAGACGACCTCGTTGGCCTGGGAAGCGCCGATGAGGTCGGCGATCTGCTGGCGCACCTTCGCGATAGCGTCGGTGGCCTCGACGGACAGCGAGTACAGGCCGCGCAGAGGGTTGGCGTTCATGCGCTGGTAGAAGTCGCGCTCGGCGTCGAGCACACAGGCGGGGCGCTGCGCGGTGGCGGCGCTATCGAGGAAGGCGATCTCGGGGTGCTGCTGGAACAGCGGGAACTGCGCCTTGTAGGGATTGGTCTCGATGTCGACGGTAGGCCAGCCGCGCGAGGCCTCGTCGCTGGCGTCGAGCTCCATGGGCTCGGGGGCAGTACAGGTATCGCATTTAACGTGCTCGGTGTCGATCATGCGAGCTCCTCTTCAAAGTTGTCGATCAGGTTGTTGCCTAGGCGGACGACGGCGGCGCGGGTGCGCTCGTCGGTGGCGGAAAGCGCGGCGTCCTCCAGCTTGGCGCGGATGAACAGGTCCTCGGCGGCGTTTTGGTCAAGGCCGCGGCAGGCGAGGTAGAACAGCTGCTCGTCGCGGACGTGACCGATGGTGGCGCCGTGGTTGCCGGCGACGTCGTCCTCGTCGCAGAGGATGACGGGGACGGTCTTGTTGTCGACGCCCTTGTTGGCCAAAAGCACCGTCTCGCGCTCGGTGCCGGTTGCGCCCTTGCAGCCGTGCACGAGGTCGATGGTGCCGCGGTAGACCTTCTTGGACGTGCCGGTCAGCACGCCGTTGGCGTCGATCTCGCACTCGGTCTTGCGGCCGCGGTGGCGCAGCTCGTAGTTAAAGTCTCGCACCTGCTCGCGGGCGCCCAGGTAATCGGTATCGATGGTCACCTTGGCGGTGTCGCCCAGCAGGTCGCCGGCAAGGCCGGTGGCGCTGGCGCCGGCACCCAGGACGGTGTGCTGCACGTTGACGCGCGCGCCCTCGTCCAGGAACAGGCCGGTGTCGTCGAGTGCGATCCAGCTGTCGTCGAGTGTCTGCGTGCAGGTCACGTTGACGGTGGCGTACTCGTGGGCGCACACGCGCAGCACGGAGCCCACGACACCTTCGCCGGCAACGGGAGAGTCCAGGGCAAGAGCGAGGTCGAGCGTTGCCTGCGGGCGGGCGACGACGTCGATGCCGGCGATGGCGGCCGCAGCGTCGACGCCACTCACGCGCACGGTAACCGTGGCGTGCTGGTATGCGGGCACATCGATGACGATGCACTTGGTGGCGTGGTCGATCAGATAGGTGCAGGCAGCCTCGCCCATGCCGGTCTCGAAGGCTTCGGCAGGGGAGAGCTCCTCCTCGAGCTTGATAGCGCCGGCCTGGTAGACGGAGGTGGCGGGCACGTCGAGCTCGGTCTCGGGCGTGATGCGGGCGCGGTCGGCGGCATCACCGGGGGCGGAGGCGCGGCGCTCGGGGAAGCGCTCGGCCATGGCGTCCATGGCGGCGTCGAACGCGTCTGTCACGCCAATAAACTGCTCGCCCAAGCCTTCGACCTCAACGGCCTCCGCGGGAGCGGCGGCAAGCTCGTCAGAGAGCTCGAGCTTGGTCTGATTCATCTTCAGCCAGCCCCAAGTGGCAGCCGGCATCGCGTTGACCTGCTCGAGCGTGGTAGCAGCGGTGTTGGTTTCCTGTTTCATTATCCGATCGCTCCTTCCATCTCGAGCTTGATCAGGTTGTTCATCTCGACGGCGTACTCCAGCGGCAGCTCCTTGGAGACCGGGTTGGCAAAGCCGTTGACGATCATGGTACGGGCTTCTTCCTCCGAGATACCGCGGCTCATCAGGTAGAACACCTTATCGTCGCCGATGCGGCCGATGGTGGCCTCGTGGCCGATGTCGACGTTCTTGGCGCGGATGTCCATGGCCGGAATAGTGTCGGAGCGGCTTTGGTCGTCGAGCATCAGCGACTGGCAGCTCACGGTTGCCTTGGAACCCTCTGCCTTGGGCGTGGCCACGATAGAGCTGCGGAAGGTCTGGATGCCGCCACTCTTGGAGATGCCCTTGGTTTCGACGGTTGCCGAGGTCTCGGGCGCGTTGAGCACGACCTTGCAGCCGGTGTCGAGGTTCTGCCCGGCGCCGGCAAAGGTGATGCCGGTAAAGCTCGAGCGGGCGCGACGGCCGTTGAGCACGCTCATGGGGTAGAGGTAGCCCACGTGGCTGCCGAAGGAGCCGCTGATCCACTCGATGTCGCCGTCCTCGTCCACGCGCGCACGCTTGGTGTTGAGGTTGTACATGTTCTTGGACCAGTTCTCGATGGTCGAGTAGCGCAGGTGCGCACGCTTGCCCACAAAGAGCTCGACGGCGCCGGCGTGGAGGTTGGCCACGAAGTACTAGGGCGCAGAGCAACCCTCAATGAAGTGCAGGTCGGCATCGTCCTCGACGATGATGAGCGTGTGCTCAAACTGGCCGGCGCCCTTGGCGTTAAGGCGGAAGTAGCTCTGCAGCGGGAAGTCCAACTTGGTGCCCTTGGGCACGTAGACAAACGAGCCGCCCGACCATACGGCGCCGTGCAGGGCCGCAAACTTGTGGTCGGTGGGCGGGATGAGCGTCATAAACTTCTCGTGGATGAGCGGCTCCCACTGCGGGTCGTGCAGGGCCTCCTCAATGCCGGAGTAGACGATGCCCATCTTGGATGCCGTCTCCTGCATGTTGTGGTAGACCAGCTCGGAGTCGTACTGCGCGCCGACGCCCGCCAGGTAGCTGCGCTCGGCCTCGGGGATGCCCAGGCGCTCAAAGGTGTTCTTGATGTCGTCGGGCACCGACTCCCAGTCGTGCTTTTGGTCGGTGTTGGGCTTGACGTAGGTGACGATGTTGTCCATGTCCAGGCCTTCGATGGAGGGGCCCCACATCGGATCCGGGAAGCGGTTGAAAATCTCGAGGGATTTGAGGCGCAGGTCGAGCATCCACTGCGGCTCGTCCTTCTTGGCGCTGATCTCGCGCACGATGTCGGGCGTGATGCCGGCGTCGAGGCGCTCGAATCCCTCCTCGCCATAGGTGAAGTCGTAGAGGCTGCGGTCGATGTCCGCGACCTCGGTGCGGTTCTTGGTCATTGCGTCGCCCCTTTACGCCTGCTGCTCGGCAGCGGCGGCCTCGGCCTGGGCGCGCTGCTCGGCGGCCTCGCGCTCGAAGGTCTCAAAGCCGTTCTTGTCGATCCAGGGGATGAGCGAGGCGTCGTCCTCGCGCACGATGTGACCCTTGACCATAACGTGGACGCGGTCGACATCCAGGTGCTCCAGGATGCGCGTGTTGTGCGTGATGATGAGCATGGAGCCGTCGCAGCTCTTGCGGTAGGCGTCCATGCCGTGGCTGACGGTGGACAGAGCGTCGACGTCCAGGCCCGAGTCGGTTTCGTCTAGGATGGCGAGCTTGGGCTGCAGCAGCAGAAGCTGGAGCATCTCGACCTTCTTTTTCTCGCCGCCCGAGAAGCCCACGCCCAGCTCACGGTTGAGGTAGGCGGTATCCATGTTAAGCTCGGCCGCGAGCTCCTTGACGCGACGACGGAATTCCTTGCCCTTCATCTCCAGGCCGGGGCGGCCGGCGATGCTGGCGCGCAAAAAGCTCGACAGCGGCACGCCCGGAATCTCGACCGGGGCCTGGAAGCTCAGGAACAGGCCGGCGCGCGAGCGCTTGTCGGTGGTGAGTTCAGTGATGTCCTGGCCGTCAAAGACGATGCGGCCGTCGTTGACCGTGTAAACGGGGTCGCCCATGACCAGGTGGCCGAGGGTGGACTTGCCGGCGCCGTTGGGGCCCATCAGCACGTGGGTCTCGCCGGCGGCGACGTTGAGGTTGACGTTGTGGAGGATGGTCTTCTCGTCCACGGAGGCGGTCAGACCTTCGATGGAAAGCAGCGGATTTGCGCTCATGCTGTCCCTCTCTGTATATGGTGTACTCATAGGTGTACTAAACCCTAGGAATCTTCTCGGAATAAAGTTACTATGGGTTCGGCGTTAGTCAAGGGAAAACCCGACTAATCCAC